>CAYRBQ010000134.1:0-8785 GCA_964422305.1 uncultured Reyranella sp.
GGCCTGCGCGTGCTGGGCGCCAACACCGGCGGGTCGAAGCACGGCGTGTTCACGCAGAAGAAGGAGACGCTCTCCAACGACTTCTTCGTGAACCTGCTCGACATGGCGACGGAATGGAAACCCGCCGCCGATGACACCTACGAGGGCCGCGACCGCAAGACCGGCCAGGTCAGGTGGACGGCCACGCGCGTCGACCTGATCTTCGGCTCGCACAGCCAGCTCCGCGCGCTCGCCGAGGTCTACGCCCAGTCCGACTCGAAGGAGAAGTTCGTGAAGGACTTCGTGGCGGCCTGGGCAAAGGTCATGGACCTCGACCGTTTCGACCGGCATCGCTGAGCCGCGGCCGGGCGTTCGTCACCGGATCCGGTAGCGCCTCACCGACAGGCGGCCGCTGCGGCCCTTGACGGCGATGGTTTCCGGCGGGGCGAAGCCTTCTTCGCCGGAGGCGGCGGCGGTGTCGGCATCGGCCACGATCTCGCCGCGCGCCGCGATCGAGCAGAGGCGGGCGGCGATGTTCACGCTGTCGCCGATGACGGTGAAGTCCATCCGGTCGGCCGAGCCGATCGTTCCGGCGATGACCTCGCCCGTGTACAGGCCGATCCCGATGCCGCGGGGCAAGTCCGCCCGGTCCAGCCCGGCCAGCGCATGGCGGGCCGCCGCGACGGCGCGGGCTTCCGCCCGCTCGCCCTGGAAGCGCGCCAGGACGGCATCGCCGATGAGCTTGTCGACGTCGCCCCCGGCCCGGTCGATCTCGCCGACCACGATCGCGAGCAGGCGATTGAGGAGCTGCACGACCTCCTCCGGCCGGCTCGTCTCGGCGAAGGAGCTGAAGTCCCGGATGTCGGCGTAGAGCAGTGTGCAGCGCGTGCGGATCGAGGGAATGACACCGCCGGCGCTGACCGCGCGGTGCACCGCCGTGGAGGCTGCACCCGAGACGAGTCGCTCCAGGTGGCGGCGCAGGTCGGCGACCAGCGCCGCACGCGCGTCGATGTCGCGCTGCGCCAGCACGACGAGGCGTCCCATGGCGAGCGTCAGGCCGGCCAGGATCACTCCCGGCACGCCGGCGGCGGCCCAGCCGGCGCGCCACAGCAGCGCGTTCAGGTGGGTCACCGGTTCGTACAGCTCGAAGACCACGGGCCGGCCGCCGGGCGAGGCGACCTGCACGTAGAGTTCGTACAGGGCTGAGCCGTCCCGATCGACGCGATGCACCACCGAGGGCGTGCCGCCCTCCGCGGCGACATAGGCCGCGCTGCGGTCGGTGGTGCCGATGCGGTGCGCGTCGGTGGCGTAGAGGATGAGGCCGCCGGCGCCGTAGATCTTGAGGCTCGCGAGGTCGAGCTCCTGCACCTCGCGCGTCAGCTCGGCCAGCAGGCGACGGCCCTCGGCCTCCTCGTAGAAGGCGGCGGGCGCCGCGCCCTGCTTCAGCCGGTGCCACGCATCGGGCGCGGCCTTCGTCATCGCGCGGTCGATGATCTCGGCCTGCCGAGTCGCGTGCTCGAGGTAGACGCCTTCCGCCAGTGCTCGCCCGCCGATCGCGCTCAGCGCGCCCGCGACGGCGACGAAGGCCGCGAGGCCCGGCAGGATGTAGCGGACGAAGCGGCGGCGGAGCGGGTAGGGCTGATCGAGACGATCGTCCGGCGCCTCCGTCGTTCGCGCCGCGGTCGGCGCGCGCGGCCGGGACACGGCTAGCGCCGCGAGAAGGGCAGCATGCGTGCCAGCGTACGGTCGCGCAGGATTCGGTCATGGAACAGGGCCGCCGCGACATGGAGCATGCCCAGGAGCAGGAGCGCATGGGCGAGCACCTCGTGCACCTCCTTGATCGAGCGCGCCACGGCGCGGCTGGTCGTCCAGGGCGCGGCGATCTCGCCGAGCCCGAACAGCGGCAGGGGCCGTCCGCGCGCGAACAGGAAGGCGATGCCCGAGACGACGACCGCGGCCATCAGGGCATAGAGCAGCCAGTGGGCGAGGAGGGCGGCGCGCTGCATCCAGGGGCCGGCGGGACCGGTGACCGTCTCGGCGGCGGGCGGCGGATCGATCAGGCGCCACGCCACGCGCAGGACCAGCAGGCCGAAGACCGCAAGCCCCGCCGTGATGTGCACGAACGTGCCGGCGCTGCGCAGCGGCCCCTTGGGCAGGACGTCGTCGAACGTCCCCAGCAGCCACGCGGCGACAACCAGCAGGGCGGCGAGCCAGTGCAGGCTCTGGCTGACGACGCCGTAGCGATCGGGCGAGTTGCGCAACGACATGAGCGTATCCTTCGCGGCAACTCTCGCCGTCGCCGGCCGGGGCGTCCTTGATGTGCCTCAAGACGGCGCGGGCGCTATTCGGTTGGCCTTGCACATGATTATCAAGTAAAACTCGGACCTCGTTCGGGGGAGAGAGTCGCATGTGCACCGTATGTCTTTCGCGTCGTGGCCTGTTTGCGGGGATGGGCGCCCTCGCGGCGACGGCATCGATGGCATCGCTCGGGGCGGGAATCGCCGCGGCCCAGCCGGTGCGCTCCGCCGACTCTGCGGAAGCCGCGTTCAACCGGCTGATCGAGGGCAACGCGCGCTACGTCGCCGGCCAGATGAAGGAGCGCGACTTCTCCGCCGGCCGCGCCGCCCGCACCCAGGGCCAGAAGCCGTTCGCCGCCATCCTCGGCTGCGCCGACTCGCGCGTCGCGCCCGAGCTCGCCTTCGACCAGGAGCCGGGCGAGCTGTTCGTCGTCCGCGTCGCCGGCAACTTCATGACGCCGGACGGGCTGGGCAGCCTCGAGTACGGCGCCGCGGTGCTCGGCACAAAGGTGATCGTGGTGCTGGGCCACACGAGCTGCGGCGCGGTCAACGCCACGGTCGAGGCATTGCAGAAGGGCAACACGCTGCCCGGCCACATCGCCGATCTCGTGCGCGCCATGAAGCCCGGCATCGAGGCGACCGTGAAAGCCGGCGGCGCCGACCTGCCGCAGCGCGCCATGGTCGCCAACGTGAAGGCCAATGTCGCCCGCCTGCAGGCCGCCACGCCGATCCTGAGCGACATGGTCGCCAAGGGTCAGCTCAAGGTCGCCGGCGCCTACTACGACCTGCCGACCGGCAAGGTGATCCCGGTCTAGCTGCTGTGAAGGTCCTCGCCGTCGCGGCGCTGGTGCAGGCGGCGACGCTGGCCGTCGCCCTGCACCAGTCGGCTGCGGCGCAATCGTCGGCGTCCCTCAAGGCGCGCTGCGCGCAGCTCATCGCCTACTACGACCGCTACGGCATGGGACGCAGCACCGATTCCGACGGCCGGCGCAACCACACGCGGCTGGCCGCGAGCATCGACTGCGCCAACGGCGACTATGAGAAGGGCATCGCCGCCATGGAGGCCCTGCTGGTCGCCAAGAAGTTCACCGTGCCGCCGCCCGGTCCGAACGTGCCGGAAGACGACGACTGAGCGGGGCCGACACCATGCTCGAGATCGCCTGCCGCTGCGGCCAGGTCCGCGCCACCCTCGACGAGCCCTCGCCGCGCGCGCTGGGCCGCACCGTGTGCTACTGCGCCGACTGCCAGGCCTTCGCCCACCATCTCGGCCGCGCCGACCTGCTCGATGCGAAGGGTGGCTCCGACATCGTGCCGCTCGCGCCTGCCTCGCTGGTCTTCAGCCAGGGCCGCGACCGCATCGCCGCCGTGCGGCTCTCGCCCAAGGGCGTGCATCGCTTCTACGCCACCTGCTGCCACACGCCGCTCGGCAACACGGTCGGCCCGAAGGTCCCCTTCGTCGGCCTGCTCACCGAGGCGTTCAAGGGCTCGGGGCGGGAGCCCGACGAGATCCTGCAGCCGCCGGTCGGCGCCATCTTCGGCGAACATGCGATCGGCGGCCCGCCGCCGGGATCGAAGGGCGTGCGTTTCGGATTCATGCTGACCGCCATCCTGCGCATGGTCGGCTGGCGGATCGCCGGCAGGGTCTGGCCGCACCCGTTTTTCGACCGCGCGACGCGCAAGCCGCTCTATCCCGTGACGATCCTGACTCGCGAGCAGCGCGAGGCGTTGCGGCCGCTCTGCGGCCCCGCGCCTGCGAAGAGCTAGTAGGGAAAGGAGCTCGAGTGCGGGGAGACGCGGGCGTCCGCGGTCCGGTCGGCGCGGCGCGCCTGCTCGTCCCGCTCGCGGCGGGTCGCGCTGTCCCGCGGATCCTCCGGCGTGCGGCGAAGGAACGCCATCAAACGCAACCAGACGCTGCTCATGGGCGCCTCCGTTTCCGTCAGAGTATCACGTCCGGTACGCCGCTACATCGCTCCCATCGAGCTGAGGTCGGCGATGGCGCCGGCGATCAGGCGCGTGCCGACCGCCATCATCAGGATGTCGTTGGCGACCCGCACATACTGGTAGCCCGCGGGCGCCGGCGTGAGCTGGCCCAGCAGCGCGCCGGGCAGCGGATAGAAGGTCACGCCCGCCGGCAGCGGCTGGCCGATCGCCCACATCTTCTTCGCCTGGCCCGGCGGCAGGCAGCCGTTGTTCTTCTTGGCAAGTCCCGGCGGGCAGTTCCCGGCCGCGAACATCGGCTGGTAGTAGCCGTAGATCGCGCTGCGGTCGCGCTGGGTGACGACGATGTTGGGGTTGCCGCCGCCCGGTCCGGGCCCGCCCGGATTGCCGACTCCCGGTCCGCCGACTCCCGGAGTGCCGACGCCCTGATTCCCTTGCCCCTGATTGCCCGGGCCGGCGTTCTTCGGACCGCCCCTGTCGGCGTTGCCGCGGCCCTGGCCGGGATTGTTGTCCTTGTCTTTCTGCGCCAGCGCCGGCGAGGCGAGCGCGGCAGCGAAAAGGACGGCGACGACGAGCGGCAGCTTGTTCATGACGGGACGACCTCCGATCCCGCCGATGGAGCCGAACGATTGTGGCGGGAAGCGAACGGTTCAACGCCGGACAGACGCCAATGTTTCTCCTGCGATCTTTTCGCGAAGTCGGGTGCTGCGAGTCGCTCGCAGATCGTATCCTTCCGGCAAGCGAAAGCGTATATCGAGGAGACTCGACGAGGGTAGTGATGATCGAGTTTGCGCTGGATCGTGCGAACGACGTTGTCCTGATCGGCTTCAACGAAGACATCAACCGCGAGTCCATGACCGCCTTCGACGCGAAACTGCGGTTGTTCGTGGCGCGCCACGGCCTGGTCGACGTGATCATGGACTTCACCCGCACGAAGGCGCCGATCGACAGTGCCCTGGTGGTCGATCGCGGCCGCTCGGCATCGCTGGTGCCGGGACGCCGGCGAGTCTTCGTGGCGCCCGGCGACCACCTCTACGGCATGCTGCGCATGTACGGCGCCTACCAGGACGAGCCGCCGATCCTGGTGCGCACGCCCGAGCAGGCGATCCGCGCGCTCGGCCTCTCGAACCCCACCTTCACGCCCTGCTAGGCCGAGCGACGCTCGGCCAGTGAGCGACAGGACATTGCAGGGCAATGTCCGCGAGCGCCGATCGGTGCCGGCATCCCCGGCTCAAACCCGGTCGCGCCCCGGTCTCGCTTTGCGCTAAGGTCGGGGCGCATGGGGTCGTTCTGGGGGAGTCTTGGATAGTCGTCGCAATCTGGCCGGGCTGCTCGCCTGCGCGCTGTCGATGTCCGCCTGCTCCAGCCCGTCCGTCCAGGAGCAGGCCATGGAGGCCTCTTCGGCCGGCGACCAGAAGAAGGCCATCACCTTGGCGCGGCAGGACATCGAGCGCTTCGCCGCCTCCGACCAGTGCTCGCCCACGGTGAAGGTGAACTGCGGCACGCTCGCGCTCGCCTACTCGACGGTGGCGCAATACCAGATCCTCGACGGCGACTGGCGCGCCGGCGAGCGCAGCTTCGCCGCCGCCAAGCGGACGCTCCCCATGGTCGAGCCCGCCAACAAGCCCAGCGCGACGGCGATGGTCTATCGCGACGTCTCCGAGGCCTACTGGAAGATCGGCAACAAGCCGCGCGCCGTCGCCGTGTTCAACGAGGGCCGCGAGGCCGGCGCCGACATCTGGCTCTATTCCAGCTCCGCCGCCGCGATCGCCGACGGCGGCAAGCCGGTCCGGCCGCCCGGAGCTGCCGCGGGAACGGCCGACGGCGCGCCCGCGCCGGCGCCCGAAGCGGCGCCCGCCCCGGCCGAGACACCGGCCCCGGGTCAGGTGTCGACTCCGGTATCGACGCCGGCGCCGCCGTCCGCACCTCCCCGTGCGCCCGCCGTCGTCGTTCCCGCGACGCCGCCACCGGGAAGCAGTCCGCCCGGCGTGCTGCCGCCCGGCCTCCCCTCCGGAACGGCGCCCGGCCGCACGTAGGCACCGGCCGCGCAACGGTCGGCGCGCTGCCCCGTTGCCGTCCCTGATCTTTCGGGGAGAAGTTCGATGAAGTGCCGCAAGATCTACACCCTGCTGCTCGTCACCGATCTCGCGGCGGCCGAGCGCTGGTACACGAAGCTGCTCGGGCGCCGGCAGGACAACCGGCCGATGACGACCTTGGTCCAGTGGGAACTCTCCGGCGACGCCGGGCTCGGCCTCTCCGACAGCGAGGAGATCGCCCGCCGCGGTGCGGTGTTCCTGATCGTCGACGACGTGGCGGCGGAGCGCAGCCGGCTGATGGGCGAGGGCATAGCTCTCGGCGGCGACGTCGAGGGCGACTACTCGACCCTGGCCCAGGTGCGCGACCCTGACGGAAACCTGATCACGCTCGCGACCCCGCCCGCACCGCCCTATCCGCCGGCGTGAAAGCCGTTCGCTCGGCAGGCCGAAGGTCCGTTCCGCCGCTCTGCTTGCCGGCAACGCTCGGCGCGCATCGGCGTTTCCCGCGCGTGATCCTGTGGGAGCGGCGCGTGTCGGGAAAGGTGGGTAGCGTTCTCGTGGCTCTGGGTGTCCTCGTCGGCGGTGGAACCGCGGCGGTGGAGCCCCGATTGGAGCCCCAGTTGGAGTTCTCGTCCGGTGCTTTCGCGGGCTACTGGCGCGGCCATGTCGCGGAGTGCGGCGTCTTCACCCTGTCGGTGGCCGAGGTCCAGCAGGACGGCGCCGTCGTCGGCGCGGTCGACTGTCCCGCCATGGGCCTCGTCCGCGCGATCGGCCGCGCCGCCGTTCGCGGCAGGCAGCTGCGCGGCTGGATCGAGGGCCACACGCTTCGTCTCGAAGGCGAGTTCTCGACCGCCCAGGTCACGCTCGACGCCGGCCGCCTGGTCGGCTTCGCCCGGATCCCGCTCTCCCGCCCGACCCGGCTCGTGTTGACCCGGCAGTGAAGCCCGGGCGGCAACCCTTCGCCCCGCGGCGCCTTTAAGCCCCGGTCCGCGCCGTCCGCAGGAGGAATCCATGCAGCGCCCCCCGAGGCCGCACCCGATCGCACGCAACCGCCTCTTCGCCGCCGCGCTCGCCGCTTGTCTGCTGATGCCGGCGCTCGTGCTGGCGCAGGCCCCGCCCGCGAAGCCGGGCGATCCCGTGCCCGAAGGCGTGGGCTACCTGGTGATGGACGTCGTGGCCGTCGTCGCGCTTGTGGCGGCGCTCGCCTGGGGCATGTGGCGCTATCGCGCCTCGCGCAGGGGCCGCGGCGCCGCGCGGCCGACCGACGATGCGCCGCGCCGCTCCTCGGGCGGAGTCGACGGCTGACGCGGCACGCCCGCGCGCAGGCGCCGCCGGAACGACTCGAGCGAGGCGTCGCGGCGGGCCCGCGCGAGCGCGCGCAGCCCCTCGATCTCGGCATGCGGCAGGCCGCGCCGCGCTGGCGTCGGCAGCATGCCCGTCGCCTCAGAGCTGCGGGAACAGCCGCGGCCAGGGAATGACCTGTCCGGGCGTCGCGCCGGGCCGGCCCTCGACCATCTGCTCGACCGTGTCGAGCAGCGCCTCGGCGCTCCACGGCTTGCCGATCTGCGGCCGGTGCGCATGCTCGTGCGGCACCCGGCTGGCGTCGCTCACCAGGAAGGCGAAGGGCACGCCCTCCGCCGCCAGCCAGTCGGCCACCGCGAACGGCGCGCTGCGGCGCGAATCGGCGTCGATCACCGCCGCGTCGAGCGAGCCGCGCCGCACCAGGCGCTCGACCTCGCTCTGGCTGCCGGCCGGGCCGACGATGCGGTAGCCGGCGTCGCGCAGCACCTTCTGCATCTCGAGCGCCACGGGGACCTCGTCCTCGACGATGAGGATCCGTCCGCGCGGCGGCTCGTCGACGGCGAGCGCCTTGGCGAACTGGGGCGGAAAGGCCGCCGAACCGTCGACCACGCCAAGCGGGTCGGGAAGGACATCAGGCCGGTAGGCTGCCGACCTTGCGATCATGACGAACCTCCTGAATCGGATGGGGATAGGGGAGGGGGAGGGGACGGCGCCCCGCCACCCCTGTGCGGGCAGCGGCGGCGGGACGCCTCTCCCCCGTATGGGCTTTCGGCCCTTACTGCTTGGTGATGCGCGGCGTCGCACCCGACTCGATGCGAATAGCGCGCGCCTTCTTCTCCTCCGGGATCTCGCGCTTGAGCTCGATCGTCAGCAGGCCGTTGGCCAGGTTGGCGCCCACCACCTTCACATGGTCGGCGAGCTGGAAGCGGCGCTCGAACTCGCGGCCCGCGATGCCGCGATAGAGGAACTCCTTCTCCTCGGCGCCGGGCTGGGACTTGCCGGTCACCAGGAGCTCGTCCTCCTTCTGCGTGACGTTGAGCTCGGCCTCGCCGAAGCCCGCCACCGCCATGACGATGCGGTAGGTGTCGTCGCCGGCCCGCTCGATGTTGTAGGGCGGATAGCCGTCGGTGGCGCGCTGGCTCACCACGGAATCCAGCATGTCGAACACCCGGTCGAAGCCCACGGTGTCGCGATAGAAGGGCGAGAAATCGAAAGCAGTGCGCATGTTCATCC
>CAYRBQ010000135.1:0-5311 GCA_964422305.1 uncultured Reyranella sp.
CTACTCGGGCATCATCTTCCGGGCGATCGGCATCCCGACCTCGATGTTCACCGTCCTGTTCGCGGTGGCCCGCACCGTCGGCTGGATCTCGCAGTGGAACGAGATGATCGAGGATCCCGACCAGAAGATCGGGCGCCCGCGCCAGCTCTACAACGGCCAGACCGAGCGGCCCTACAAGCCGCTCCACATGCGGGGCTAGTCGTTCGCCATCCCGGGGGCAAGCGAGAGACACATGGCGAGATCTTCGTACGAACGGCGTTGGGCAACGACCTGGGCGGCTTCCCACAGGCCCCAGGCGATGCCCCGCGTCGTTCGGCTCGGCCGGGCCGCCAACGACAACGCCCGACGGCCGGGCGCGTTGACACGTCTGCTGGTCGTCGGCCTCGTCGGTTCGTTCGTCGCCCTCGTCCTCGCGAACTGGCGATTTATCTGAGCGTGCGGGGAGCTGGGCGCTACTTGCGCTCGATCAGCTCGATCTTGTAGCCGTCGGGGTCCTCGACGAAGGCGATGACCGTGGTCCCGAACTTCACGGGTCCCGGTGCGCGCGTGACCTTGCCGCCGGCCTTGGTGACCTCGTCGCAGACCTTGTAGACGTCCGGGACACCTACCGCGAGATGGCCGAAGCCGGTGCCGAGCTCGTAGGGCTTCTCCTGCCCCCAGTTGTGCGTCAGCTCGACGACGGCATGGTCCTTCTCCTCGCCGTAGCCGACAAAGGCCAGGCTGTACTTGCCCTCGGGGACATCGCGCTTGCGCAGCATCTTCATGCCCATGGGACCGGTGTAGAAGGCCAGCGACTTGTCGAGATCCATGACGCGGATCATCGTGTGCAGCATGCGATAGTTGGTATCGGGCACGGTCCCCTCCCTACCTGTCACGGATCATCGCGGCAAAGGTCGCCTCGGCGGCGACCTTTCCCTCGACGATCGCCTTGCCGGTGAACTTCCAGACGTTGGCCCGGCTCTGGACCTTCTGGACATGCAGCTCCAGCCGGTCGCCCGGCACGACCGGACGGCGAAAGCGCACGCCGTCGATCGACATGAAGTAGACGAGCTTGCCTTCCGACTCGGCGCCGAAGGTCGACACGACCAGCACACATGCCGTCTGCGCCATCGCCTCGACGACCAGCACGCCGGGCATGACCGGCTCCGACGGGAAGTGGCCCTGGAAGAACGGCTCGTTGATCGTGACGTTCTTGATGCCGACGGCACTCTGGTCGAGCGTCATGTCCACGACCTTGTCGACCATCAGCATCGGGTAGCGATGCGGGATCATCTGGAGGATCCGCTTGATGTCGACTGATGTCGCCGTTGCGAGGCTGGAATTGTCTGTTGGGTCGTTCATGACCGCGGTGTCTCCACTCAGAAGCGTGTGCCGAAGCTGAAGCGCACGTTCTGCTGCTTGTCCCACGGCTCATACTGAATCGGCCATGCATAGTCTATGCGGATTGGGCCAAACGGCGATACCCACTGGACGCCCAAGCCGCTCGACACGCGCATGAGCTGACTCGTGAGCACCGACGTCGTGTTGTAGGTCGATTGCTGTACGCCCCACAGCGAGCCGACGTCGACGAAGGCCTTGCCGAGGAGCGCGACCTCCTTGGGAATGAAGGGCAGCGGATAGGAAAGCTCGGCGGTGCCCGTGTAATAGTATTGGCCGCCCAGCGCATCCGTCGTGTTCCCGTCTCGCGGGCCGATACCGCCGACCTGGAAGCCTCGCAACGTGTCGCCGCCGATGAAGAACAGATTGTTAATTCGGACGTAGGAGTTGTTGTAGGGAGCGACCAGGCCCAACGAGCCGCCGATCGATGCGACAACGTCCTCGACGAGCGTCTTGAAGTAAACCGCGTCGGCCGTGGCGCGGACGTACTGCTCGGTACCGATCAAGCCCGCCCCCGCCACGGTGTTGCGCACCATGAAGCCCTTGGTGGTGTTGAGGCGGGTATCGCGCGTGTCCCAGATGATCGTCTCGGATAGTTCGGAGACCACCTGTGTTCCGGCGTTCTGCTGGATGATGGGCGATGCCCAGGGCTGCACGTTGAAGATATCGGTCTGCCGCAGCGTGTAGCGCACGATCTGCCGTATCTCCTCCGAGTAGGCCCATCCGCCACGCAGAGCAAAGCCCAGGCTCCGATCGCTGTAGTTCGCGACGTTCTGGCGGTCGTTCGAGGTCCGGAAGATGTCGAAGCCCGCGGTCATCTGCCGATCCATGAAGTACGGCTCGGTGAAGCCGAGGTCGATCATCGTGCTCAGCGTGCCGATCGAGAATCCCAGCCGCAGCTCCTGGCCCTTGCCAAGCAGGTTGCGTTCCTTGATCGAGATGTCGCCGACGACGCCGGCCGTGGTCGAGTAACCCGCACCGAACGAGATTTCGCCGGTGCTCTGCTCGACCACCTGGACCTCTAGGTTGGTCTTGTCCGGCGACGAGCCGGGAGCCGCCGAGATGTCGACCTTCTCGAAGAAGCCGAGGTTGCGCAGGCGCTGTTGGCTACGCCGCACCTTGGCCGTGCTGAACGCGTCGCCCTCGGCCAGGCGGAACTCGCGCCGGATCACCTTGTCGAGCGTGCGGGTGTTGCCGGAAATGTTGATGCGCTCGACATAGACGCGCGGCCCTTCCTGAACATCGAAGGTCACGTCGACTGTGAAGTTGTCCTTGTTGCGGCGGATGTTGGGACGTACCTCCACGAAGGCGTAGCCGAGCGAGCCGACCGCCTCCTGGATGTTCGACACCGACTTCTCCACTTCGTCGGCATCGTACCATTCGCCTTCGCTGATCGTCAGGAAGCTCTTCAGCACATCGACGTCGAGGCCCTGGAAGCGGCTAGTTACATCGACCTTGCCGAATTTGTAGCGCTCGCCTTCGCTGATCGTGAAGGTGATGAAGAACCCCTCCCTATTGGGGGCAAGCTCGGCCACCGCCGACACCACGCGGAAGTCCGCGTAGCCCTCGGAAAGATAGAACTTGCGCAGAAGCTCCTTGTCGAGGTTCATGCGATCGGGGTCGAAACGGTCGTCCGACGACAGGAACCGCCACCAGGCGCTCTCCGTGGTCCTGATCTTGCCGCGTAGCGTACCGTCGCCGAACGCCTCGTTGCCCACGAAGCTGATGCGCTTGACGCCCGTGACGTCGCCTTCGTTGATCTCGAAGACGAGATCGACGCGTCCCTGCTCCAGCCTGATGACCTTGGGCTCGACGGAGGCATTGTAGCGCCCGCTACGGCGATAGATCGTCAGGATGCGCTCGACATCGGACTGCACGCGGGCGCGCGTGAACACCTGGCGCGGCTTGGACTGCACCTCGTCCCGCAGCTTGTCGTCGTCGATCTTCTTGTTTCCCTCGAAGGCGACGCGGTTGATGATCGGGTTCTCCGTCACCTTCACCACCAGCGTCGAGCCCTGCATCTCGATGACGACGTCGGAGAACAACCCGGTGGCGAACAGTGCCTTCAACGACCTGTCGGCGGCAGCCGCGTCGAAGTGCTCCCCGACCTTGAGCTGCAGGTAGGATCGGATGGTCTCAGGCTCCGAACGGACATTGCCCTGGATCTGTATGCCTGTGATCGTGCCAGCGCCGAGCGCGCCACGCTGCGCGTAGGCCGGGGTACCGAAGGCCAGAATTGCAGCAACGACCAAAGCGGCCCAACGAACGATCAAACTCACCCCTGGCACCTTCCAGACTTGCCGATGGTCAATGACGTGAACGCAAGCTTCTTAGACCGGCGCTCGGACCTTAGCCACCCTCTTTATCCCCCGTCGAGGATCCTACAAATCGCGTCAACTCATCGCAGCAAGAGCCTGATGTCATTGAAGGTTGCAATCAGTGCCATACCGATCACCAGGGCGAAGCCGAGCCTTAGGCCGACCTCCTGCGCGCGCAGGCTGAGTGGTTTGCCGCGTACGGCCTCATAGAGGTACATGGCGAGGTGGCCGCCATCGAGCATCGGCACCGGCAACAGATTGAAAATCCCCAGCACCACCGACAATCCGATGACGAGGTTCAGGATTCCGACCCAGCCGGCGTAGGACGCCTCGCCGGCCGCCTTGGCGATGCGAATCGGTCCGCCGAGCTCGTCGACCGGCCGCGTCGCCGTGAGAATCTGCGCCATCGATGTATAGAACATCGTCGTCATGCCCCAGACGGCCCGGACGCCGGCGCCCATGGCGCCGATCACGCCGTGGCTGCGGAACTCGGTGATCGCGGCCGGCCGAATGCGCAGGCGCCCGATCGTCTGCTCCTTGCCGGCGCAATCCACGGCCTTGTCGGCGATCGGAACGATCGTCGTTTCGTCGATGCGGCCGTCACGTTCGTACTTGATGGCGAGCGGTTGGCCGGCGCGATTGCCGATCAGCTCCGGGATACGCGAAAAGTGCTCGATCGGCTTGCCGTCGACAGCGAGCAGCAGGTCGCCGACCTTGAGCCCGGCCGCCTCGGCCGGACTGCCGGCAGTGAAGCCACCGACGACCGGTCGGATGAGCTGATCCAGTCCAAGATCGCCGTAGCGCAATGTGTTGTTGTAGCGATCCGTACGCTCGCAGAACTGCGGAAGGATCTCGCCGCGCAGGAGCTGATTGCCACGCCGGTACTCGACCGACATCGGCTTGGCCCAGTAGAGAAACTGCGCATCCTGAATGTCTTCGTAGCGATCGATGCGCTTGTCGGCGAGGCGGACGATCTCGTCGCCCGTGCGTAGGCCGGCCTTCGCGGCTGGACCATCGGCCTGAACGGCGACAGTCGCCGGCGAGTATGGCTCACCTGCGAAGAAGAACACGGCCGTCAGCAGCAGGAACGCGAAGATCAGGTTCGCCGCCGGCCCGCCCAGCACGACCGCGGCGCGTGCATAAAGCGGTTGGCTGAAGAACGCGCGGCGCCGATCCGATGGCGACAGCGGCTCCGCGCTCGGCATGGCGCTGGTCTCGTCGCTGTCACCCAGGAACTTCACATAACCGCCGAGCGGCACTGCCGACACCTTCCAACGGGTGCCATTGCGGTCCGTCCAGCCGAAGAGCTCGGGACCAAAGCCGATCGAAAATACCTCCGCATGAATGCCGAAGCGGCGGCCGACCCAGTAGTGGCCGTACTCGTGGACGAACACGAGCAGCGTCAACACAAGGATGAAATACGGGAGGTAGGTCGTGAACAGGCTCACGAGACTTTGCATGCCTTACTGGACCATAAATCTTGTTTCAGATCAATTACTTAGCAATCTTGCCCTACAGAGTTCCCCAGCCTTCCTTCGGGCCTCGATATCCGCCGCCTCGACCTGCTGGAGCGACTCGACGGCGTCCGACATCCCGTCGCACGCCGACATCACATC
>CAYRBQ010000135.1:5321-8736 GCA_964422305.1 uncultured Reyranella sp.
CGAGAAAGCGGATACGCTTCGCCAGAAAAGCCTCAACCGCGGCCTCGTTCGCCGCGTTCAGCACGATCGGTGCAGAGCCACCGCTCACCAAAGCCTCACGCGCCAACCTTAGGGAAGGAAAGCGGCCGGAATCGGGCCGCTCGAAGGTCAGCGCCGACAGCTCCATGAAGTCGAGGCGTGCCGCCGGGCCATCGATGCGCGACGGCCAGCCCAGGGCATGGCTGATCGGCACCCTCATATCTGCTGTCCCGAGCTGGGCCAGCACCGATCCGTCGCGGTAGGCGACCATGGAATGGATGACCGATTGCGGGTGCACGACGATGTCGATCTGCGCTTCCGGCAGGCCGAACAGCAGGTGAGCCTCGATCAGCTCGAGCCCCTTGTTCATCATTGTCGCCGAATCGATCGAGATCTTCGCGCCCATGTCCCAATTGGGGTGAGCCAACGCCTGCTCGGGCGTCACATCGCTCATGTCGGCAAGCGACCAGTTGCGGAACGGACCGCCCGACGCGGTCAGGATCAGTCGATCGACGGCCTGCCGCTGGCGTGGCTCGAAGACCTGAAAGATCGCATTGTGCTCGGAGTCGACCGGCAGCAGTGCCCCGCCCGACTGCTCGACGGCCTCCATGAAGAGCCGGCCGGCACAAACCAGCGCTTCCTTGTTGGCGAGTGCCACCATCGCTCCGCGACGCGCGGCCGCGAGAGTGGGCGCAAGGCCGGCGAAGCCCACGATGGCCGCCATAACCCACTCGGCCGGGCGCGCTGCGGCCTCGATGACTGCTTCGGGACCTGCCGCCGCGTCGACCTGGCTGCCGGCCAGCGCCTCCTTGAGCGCCTGGTATTTCGCCGGGTCCGCGACCACCGCCATCTTCGCGCGCAGGCGCCGCGCCTGCTCGGCAAGCAACTCCACCGAGCTTCGTGCCACCAGGGCTTCTACCCGGTATCTCGCCGGGTCCCTGGCGATGAGATCGACCGTGCTCTGGCCGACCGAGCCGGTCGAGCCCAGGATCGTGATGCGCCTGGGCCGATCCGGCGATGGGGCGGTCCATCTGGTCATGTCCAGGGCCACCCTGGGCCACCGACGAGCCTCGCCGCCCCGACGGCGACCAGCACGGCGATCAGGCCGTCGACACGGTCGAGCAGGCCGCCGTGGCCTGGGATGAGACGGCCGCTGTCCTTGACGCCGGAGCGCCGCTTGGCCGCGGACTCCAGCAGGTCGCCCGCCTGTCCCACAATGGCCAGTACCGCGCCGGTCACGGCCAGCGATATCGTCTCGCCGAGACCGAAG
Source organism: uncultured Reyranella sp. (assembly GCA_964422305.1). Classification (GTDB taxonomy): domain Bacteria; phylum Pseudomonadota; class Alphaproteobacteria; order Reyranellales; family Reyranellaceae; genus Reyranella. Next base: position 6,610 of record CAYRBQ010000135.1, read on the forward strand.
CCATAGCCCACGGCGGCACTTGCGACAGCAGCCCAGGCCATGCCGCCGACCAGCCCCGACCATGTCTTCCCAGGACTGATGGCCGGGGCGAGCTTGGCGCCACCCGCCGCACGGCCGACAAAATAGGCGCCGATGTCGGTCGCCCAGATGCATGCAAGCACCCAGATGACCGTCTCCCGGCCGTGGATCGGCTGATGGCGCAGCCAGAGCAAGGCGACGAGGGCCGCGAGACCGTAGGCCCAGGCGAGCAGGCGAAGCGCCGGCGCGCCGCGGGTGAGGCGCGTCCATTCCAGGATCATGATCGGCGCGGCGACCGCCGCAGCCAGATCGATCCACGGGAAGCCGTACCAGACCGCCGCCAGCAACGCCGGGCCCAGTACGAGGGCCGAGAGCGCGCGGAGCAGCAGCCCGGCAAACCGCCCGCCGCCTGCCGGCCGGCCGTCAGCCTCCGACGCCGCCATAGCGCCGCTCCCGCCGCCGGAACTCGGCGATCGCCCGTTCCAGGTGCTCCTTGCCGAAGTCGGGCCAAAGCGTGTCGACGAAAACCAGCTCGGCGTAGGCACACTGCCAGAGAAGGAAATTGCTGATCCGCTGCTCGCCGCTCGTGCGGATCAGCAGGTCCGGGTCGGGGACTCCCGCCGTCAGCAGCTCGCGCTCGAAGCTGCCGTGATCAATCTGGTCGACCGTGAGTTCGCCGACAGCGACACGGCGCGCCAGATTGCGAGCGGCGTGAATGATCTCATCGCGCGAGCCGTAGTTGATGCAGATATTGACGTCGATCCGCGTATTGGTGGCGGTCAGCTTCTCGGCGTCGGCGATGTCACGGACGATGTCGGCGGCCAGCCCTTCCCGGCTGCCGATCACTCGAAGGCGCGCGCCGTTCTTGCGCAGTTCATCGAGCTCGCTGCGCAGGTAGTGCCGGAGCAATCCCATGAGGTCGCTCACCTCGTCGGCAGGACGCGTCCAGTTCTCGGTCGAGAACGCGAAGAGCGTGAGCACCGGGATGCCGAGCTCGCCTGCCCCCCGCACGACGCGCCGTACGGCGTCGGCGCCCCGGCGGTGCCCGGCGACACGAGGCAGGCCGCGCGCCTTTGCCCACCGGCCGTTGCCGTCCATGATGATGGCAACGTGGGTCGGCCCCGACGTCCCGTCGGGCGTGGCGGGCAGTGGCGCGGTGGACATCAGACCGTCTTGATCTCTTTTTCCTTGTGAGCCAGTGCCTCGTCGACCTGCTTGACGTAGCGATCCGTGAGCTTCTGGACCTCGTCCGACTTCTGCCGATGCTCGTCCTGCGAGATCTTATGGTCCTTCTCGGCTTTCTTCAGGGCCTCCATACCGTCGCGCCGCACATTGCGCACGGCGACGCGCCCGCCTTCGGCATACTTGTGTGCGAGCTTGGCGAGCTCGGCCCGGCGCTCGCTCGTCAGCTCCGGGATCGGAATGCGGATGATCTGTCCGTCCGGAGCCGGATTGAGGCCGAGGCCCGCTTCGCGGATCGCCTTGGCCGTCGGCGTGACCAGGCCCTTGTCCCAGACGCTGACGGTCAGCAGCCGGGGCTCCGGTGCGCTGACCGTTCCGACCTGGTTCAGCGGCATGCGTTGGCCGTAGGCTTCGACCATCACCGGGTCGAGCAGGTTGACGGAGGCGCGCCCGGTCCTGAGGCCGGCGAACTCCTTCTTCAAGGCGTCCATGGCGCCATGCATGCGCTTCTCGAGCTCCTTGAGATCAGCGGTCATGTTCAGGCCTCGTCCTTGATGATCGTAAAGGTCCCCTCGCCCTTCATCGTCGCGGCGAACGCGCCGGGCTTGTGGATGTCGAATACGATGATGGGAATGCGATTCTCGCGCGCCAGCGAGATCGCCGACGCGTCCATGACCTGGAGATCGCGCGAGAGCACTTCCATGTAATTCAGTGTGTCGTAGCGTTTGGCTGTCTTGTCCTTGCGCGGATCGGCCGAGTAGACACCGTCGACCTGAGTACCCTTGAGCAGGGCGTCGGCCCCCATCTCGGCGGCGCGCAACGCCGCAGCGGTGTCCGTGGTGAAGAACGGGTTGCCCGTGCCGGCCGCGAAGATCACCACGCGACCTTTCTCCATGTGGCGGGCGGCACGGGCAACCCGTTCTTCAC
>CAYRBQ010000136.1:0-8553 GCA_964422305.1 uncultured Reyranella sp.
GGTCGCGGGACGAAACCTTCGCCGGGCAGGGCCGTTGCGCCTTCATGTGCCCGGATGAACCTGCCGCCGCGGGGAGCCTGTCGCAGCTCGCCGACCGATGCCTGCGAGAAGGACCTTCGCGCCGGCTGGACGGGGAGATCTATTGCGCGGTCCATGCGCTGTGCGACTGGAACGACCTCGGCGACGAGCTGCGGGTCGCCGCCCGGGAAGAGGGCTTCGTGCTGGTCGCACAGGACAGCGAAAACGACACGCGCTGGGTCGAGTCGCCGCCCTTCACCTCGGAGATGAAATACGCCGAGTCGCTGATGCCCCCGGGCCTGGCGCACATCGCCCGCGAGCCGCGCACGATCTGCGCCACGGCGCTGGCGGCGCGCGCCCGTTCGGGCGAGCCGCCGTTCCGCCACTGTGCCTGGCCGGAGGTCGCGGGCGGACGCTAGCCGGAGGAAAGCTGGCCCGGGGGGAGCTAGATCGTGCCGCCCAGCAGGGCGCTGTAGCGCGTGCGCAGTTCGTCGACGTCCGGAACCTTGTCGGCCTCGAGCTCGGGGTATTCCTTCTCCAGATCGTGCCGATCGAACTCGTCGAGATGCAGGTCGGCCGCATCATGGTCATCGGGCAAAGCCTGAAGGGCGTTGTGCAGGTGGAAGACCTGCCAGCGCGCCGGCTTCTCCTGCCGCATCGCCTCGAGCCGCGCCAGGCGTTCGTCGAAGCGCTGCATCACCGCCTTGCGTCTTTCGTCGGACATGAACGCCTCCCGTTGAATGGCTAGTAATCCCACTCGGTCTTGACGCCGACCCGGCCGCGCGAGTCCGCTCCGATATCACCCTCAAGCTTGATATTGTCCAGCACCTCGATCTGTACGACGCCGCGGCTCGAGTTGCCGGCCGCCCCCTGGCGCGCGCCGACATAGACGCCGGGCGCCACATAACGGCCGGCCTCCAGCGTGACCGATTCGGCCGCACTGCCGGTCGGCTCGCCTTTCGACCTGGAGGAGCCGCCCACGCTCAACTGGTCGAGGCCCAGCCCCTTGCGCAGGCGGGCGAGCACGCCGTCGCCCGGCGACTTGCCGGTGAGCTCGCCCACCGCCGCCGCGACCTGCAGCAGCTCCGACGCGCCGAGCTGCGAGGCGGGCTTGCCGAAGATCAGCAGCGCCATGGCCTCGTCCGACGGCATGGCCGGGCTCGAGGTGATGACGAGCGCAGGCGCGCGCGAGGTGCCGGTGATGGCGACGCCGATGGTGGCGGAATTCACGCTGGTGGTGGCGAGGAAGTCGAGACGCGGGTCGATGGCGTCGAGATTGTCGAGGGTAACGATGCCCTTGGAGAAGGAGAGCCGCCGGCCGCCCAGGCTGAAGGCGCCGCGGCGCACCGTCAGGCCGCCGATCGCCTGCGGCGCGAAGGGCGAGCCGCTGACCTTGATGGTCCCGCCCATCTCCGCGTCGAGGCCGCGGCCGCGCACGAACACGGCCTGCGGCGCGCGCACGTCGATCGTGAGGCGCACCGGCGTCGCGCCCGGCGGCGGCGGCTTGCGGGCCGGTTGCTTCGCGGACGGAGGAATCTTCGGCGGCGCCGCGCCCGGCTTGTTGATCTCGCGCACGTCGACCGTCGGATAGTCTGGCGTCTGCCCGCCACCGACGGCGATCTCGGCGCGGTCGACGGTGACGGCCCCGGCAACGTCGATCGCCGACGTCGAGGCGCCCGTCACCTTGAGCTGCGCCGAGATGGTGGCCACGAGGTCGGGCCGGCTGACCAGCAGCGCGCGCTGCGCCGCGACATCGAGCGCCGGAACGATACCCTGCGTTGCATCCATCCGCAGCGAACCGCTGACGCTCACGCTGCCGGTACCGGCCTGGAAGGCGAGCCGCTGGATCTGCACCATGTCGTCCTGCAGGACGAAGCGGCCCTGCCCGTGCGACAGGCGCAGGCCGGACTCGGGCAGCGCGACGTTGCCGCCCTCGAAGTCGATCGCGCCGGTCCCGGTGATGCGCGCGCCGTCGACCGACACGGTGATCGCGGGCCGCAGCCGGCCGGTGACGCCACGGATGTCGTTGCCGAGGAGCGGCGCGAAGGGCGCGATGTCGAGGACACCGCCGATCGTGACCGTCGACTTCAGCGGCGCGGCGCCCTCCGGCAGGCGTGCCGTGCCCTTCACCGAGAGATTGCTGCCCGCGCCAGCGGCGAGCCGCGCGTCGAGGCTCGCCTGCTGGCCCATGAGTGTGCCCGTGCCCTGCAGCGACAGAGCCGGCAGAAGCGCCGCATCGGGCCGGCGCAGGCGCAGGCCGGTCGCGGTGTAATTGGCCTCGATGCGCGGCGCCGCCATCGGGCCCGTCGCGCGCAGCTTCGCCTGCAGCATGCCCTCGAGCCCGGCGCCCGGCGCGACGGTCTCGATCATGGCGAGCGGCAGGCCAGCCAGCTCGATCGCCATGTCGCTCGCCACCGGATCGAGCGCGCCGCGCAACGCCACCCGCCCGCTGCCGACTCGCAGGCTGGTCGGGTCGACGACGATGCGCTGGCCGGCGACCGTCGCCTTGGTCGGCGTGTTGAGAGCGACCGGAATGTCGCGCCAGCGGCCCGTTAACTTCGACAGCGCGACCTTGATCTGCTCGCCCATGGGCTCGACCTTGGCCACGAGGTCGCCCGCGAGCTCCGCGCCCGACGCCTGTGCCGTGACGTCGATGGCAGTGCGATCGCCCTTCGCGGTCGCGCGCAGGGTCGAGAGCCCGCCGGCATTGCCGAGGCCAGTCGCAACGAGATTGAGATCGGTTGCCGCGACGCCCGCTGGATCGTCGACATGTCCGGAAAGATCGAACGTGCGCGCGGCGAGCCCGCCCGCGACGAGGTCGCTGCCGATTACCTTGATGTCGAGCCGGCCCGCGGGCGCCGCCGGATCGGCCGTTACCTCCGCCTGCAGCTTGCCGCGCATCCCTGCTTCGGCCAGTGCCGCGACCTCCTTCAACTCGGCGATGTCGAGACGCGCGCGACCCGTGGTGTGCGCTTCGCCGACCGCGAGATCGGCGATGTCGAGCACGGCGTTCGACCAGCGCCCCTGCAGGCTGGGCACGGAGAGGCCGCCCGCCGCCTCGTGCGCGTAGCGGCCGGCGAGGGTCAGCGGCTGGCCCTGCACCGTGCCGACCGCCTCCAACGTACCGGAAACCGCGCCGCTCGCGGCGGCCGTGACCGCCGTGTCGAGCGCCAGGCGCTCGGCCACGATCCCCTGGTAGCTGACATCGCGCGTGTCGACCCGAAGCGTCAGCCTGGTGTCGGCACCGCCGAAGGTGATGTTGGCCACAGCGGATGCGCGGCCTCCTATGTCGGCCTGGAACGCAGCGAGTCGTGGCAGGTCCAGGCCGAGATCGAGGGACCCCTGCTCCTTGCCGCGACCCGACACGGTGAGGGTACCGGTCTCGTTGAACAGCCGCACGTCGCTCAAGGTCCACGTGCCGTCAGGCGCCAGCGCCGCCGCGCCCGCGAGATTGACGTTCGCGATCAGGTTCTCCGGCACGTCGGGCGCGCCGAAGTCGTTGATCGCGCCCTCCCAGCGGACGCCGAGCGCGCCCTTGTCGAGCGAGCCCGTCACATCGACCCGCACCCGTCCCTGCAATACGCGTTGGGCCAGCTCCGACAGCGGCGCGATGCTCGGCACGTCGATGGTCGCCCGCGCGTCGCCCTTGCCGTCGGCCGTGGCGTAATTCCCCTCGCCGGTCGCACGTGCGAGCGGCATAGCAACCTCGAAGGCGCGCACCATCACCTTGTCGTCGCGCAATGCGATCGCGGCCTCGACGCTGACATCGCCGGGCTGCGGCAGACGTGGATCGAGCGTGGTGAGTGCGAGCCCATCGACCTTTCCCTGCAGCCGGACCGCGTCGGCCAACGTGCCGTCGGCGGCGAATCGCAGCGCCTTCCAGCTCACCCCCTGACGCGCGGCCGTCACCGGCCCAGCCTCGAGCGTGGCCTGCAGGCGTACATCGGCGCCCTCGCCCTGCCAGTGCGCCGTGCCGCGCGCCGTCGCCTGCCCGCCGGTCGTCATCGAAAGCTCGGCATCGCCGTCGCGCTGGTCTCCATGCGCGCGCAAACGCAACGACGCCTTGGGCAGGTCGGGCTGCTGCAGCAGTGCAGCGATCATGCCGCCACGATCCTCATCCAGCGTCACGTCAGCTTGGATACGTCGCGGCGAGCCCTCCAGCCGGACGTCGGCGGCGAGCTTGCCGGCCGGTCCCTCGAAGCGATCCGCGCCGATCCTTACCGTCATCTCGCCGAGATGGTTCGCGAGGGTACCGCTTCCCGCGACCTTCCAGTGGGAGTCGTATCCGCCCAGGGCAGCGCCGAGATGCAGGTTGTCGATCCCGAGCGCCTGCAGGTCGATGCTGAACGGCAGGCGGAGCGAACCAGCGCCCGATTTTGCCTCCGTCGGTTCCGAAACGGGCGCGCGCAACAGCGCGACACGGTCCGCAGCGAGCATCTCTATGCGAAGCCGCTCGTCGAACAGCGAGGCGAACGACCAGGCGAGCCGCGCATTGTCGACCTGCAGCCATGCACCGTCGCGGTCGACCACCTCGATATGCGCGATCCGAAGTTCGGTCGGAACGAAGCCCTCGATGACGCCGACGCGGATCTGCTCGTTGGACAGAAGCAATGCCAGCAGGCGCTTGCCGAGGGCCGTCTGAAGTCCGGCGAAGGCGAGGCCGAGCACCGCCACGATCGCCAGCGCCGCCATCGCTGCGAAGCGAACCGCGCGCATCAGAAGGACTGCCCCAGGCTGACATAGACGCCGAAGGGCGGATCGCCCTCGCGGCGGTTCAGCGGGAAGCCGACGTCGAGACGCACTGGGCCGAAGTCCGTGTAGTAGCGGATGCCGACACCGGCGCCGACCCTTGGTGCGAAGAGCGAGAAGTTGGGCAGGAGGTCGGGATAGGCGCTGCCGGCATCGACGAAGGCCACGGCACCGAACGACTCGAAGATGCGCTGGCGCAGCTCCACGCTCGCTTCGACGACGCTGGCGCCGCCCAGCGGATTGTTGAAGGCGTCGCGCGGGCCCGCGCTCTGATAGACGAAGCCGCGCACCGAACCGCCGCCGCCGGCATAGAAGAGCTTGTCGGGCGGGATGCCGCCGATCGAGAGTGCCGGCTCGCTGCCGATCGAGGCCTTGGTGGCGAGCACGGTGCGGCCGGGCTCGCCGAGATCGAAATAGCTGCGGCCGGTAAGGCGCAGCACCGTGAAGAAGTTGCCGCCCAGGCCGTTGTCGACCCAGGGAGTGGCGTCGAACTGCAGCCGCCAGCCGCGCGTCGGATCGAGGTCGCTGTTGGCGTAGTTCCAGAGGAGCGACACCGGTACGCCCCACATCAGATAGGTGGCATCGACGCCGTTGCGCAGGATGTTCGCCCACTCGAAAGCCAGCCCGTAGCGCACCTGGAAGTGCGGCGAGACTGTGCGGTCGAAGCCGACACCGAAGATCAGCGCCTTGCGTGTGTAGGCGTCGAGCACCTCGCGCAACGCCGCGGCCTCGACCCGCAGGTCCTGCCCCGGCGACCACCAGTCGGGCTTGCGGAACGCCGCGCGGAAGGCGAAGCCCGTGTCGAGGATCGCGTAGCCCTGACCTATATGGTTGATCTCGGCCGACAGCCTGAGGCTTTCGGCTTGCCCGAACAGGTTGCGGTGGACCCAGAAACCCTCGACCGCGAAGCCGAGCTGTGTCTCGTAGCTCACGCCGAAACCGATCGAGCGCTGCAGCCGGTCGGTGAGCTCGACATCGATCGGAAGCTCGCCGTTGGGATCGAGCTCCGTCGCGGGCTTGACCCGCACGGCGTTGAAGGTGCCGAGCGACGTCAGCTTGCCGCGCAGCGCCTCGACCTTTCCTGGCGTGTAGGGCTCGCCCTTTTCGAACGGCACGCGCCCCTGCAGCCAGGCCGTGTCGACCTTCTCCGTGCCGGAGAAGCGCACGGCGCCCATCTTCGCCATGGGACCGGGCTGCACGACGAAGGTCACCGCCATCTCGCGTGTGGCATGGTCGACCACCAGGTCGCGATCGCGGATCGCGGCGAGTGCATAGCCCTGTTTGCGCAGCTCGCCCAATAGCTTGTCCTGCGCGGCGACGATGGAGGCGGCGTCCGCCGGATCGCCTGGCACCAGGCCAAGCTCGGCGCGATCGACGCCGGGCAGCGACATGTTCGCGCCGGCCGGCTGGATGGCGATGGTGCCGATGCGGTAGCGTGGCCCCGTGTCGATCGTGATGTTGAAAGACGCAGGCTGCGCCTCTGGCCGGCTTTCGAGCACGGTGAGAGCGGCGGCATCGTTGATCGGCCGACCGTCGAGCGTCGCCGCAAGCGACGCGTCGTAGAAGCCCTTCGATCGCAAGGCCGCGCCCAGCCGCGTGGCCACTGCCTGCGCACCCTGGAGAAGCGCAAGCGCATCGCCCTCGAGCGGCTGGCGCTTCTCGAAATCCTCGACGACGTCGCGGAGGTCGGCGGACATGCGCTCGTCTCCCGCCACGGTGAGCACGACCTTGCCGGTACGTGCCTGAGCGACGGCGCAAAGCATCGTCATCCCCGCCGCCACGAAGAGAGCAAGGAGGCCGATGCGCGCCGGGTGCGTTAGAGCTGAACGACTAGATGCCATGGCACGCACGGAACCAACGCCTCCGTGGCCATTAGGATGCGTGACGCCTAGCCCTTGCGGTTGTTGTAGAAGAGCAGCGCGAGCAACGAGACGCCGCCCATCAGCGTCAGCAGGACCATTACGCTCGCAAAATACATCGCCGTCTGCATGGAATTGCGAACGTGCTTTCCATGTCACGGTTCCGGCAATTCCGCAGCCTTTCCCCACGAAACTTTCACGCCACGCGAGACGTTGTCTGGGCATGACGAAAGGAGACCCTGCAATGCGCAAGCTCTGCATTGCCGTCGCGATCGGCGGCCTCTCGATGATCCCTCTGTCGGCGATGAGCCAGAACATGGCCTCGGCGCCCAACGCGGCTCCGAGGGCGGATCACATGCTGTTCATGGAGAATGGCAACAAGGTCCCCGCCTCCGCGATGAGCACGGTGCGCAGCGCTGCCGAAGCGGCCAAGGAGCAAAAGACCGTGCGCATCGAGGGACGCGCGGATGTCGCCAACGCCGTGAAGCAGGAACTGGTGAAACAGGGCGCGCCCGCCGACAAGATCAGCGTCCACCCTGTTGCGGCCAAGCCGCTCACCCGTGTCGGCGACGGGGTGAGCGACCCCACCGACCGCAAGGTCGAGATCAGGTTCTAGATTTCGTCCTCGAGAGATCATGCCGACGCCCGCCCGGGAAACCGGGCGGGCGTTGTCATGTTCGGGTCACGGAATGAAAAGCCCGCTCCGGCAAGCCGGAGCGGGCCCTTGCAGCCCCTCGGGGGAGAGGAACGGCCCTGGCGAACCGTCGTAAGGCTGCAAGACTCAGTTGGCAGAAACCCGGCCCTCCCGATCGACGGTGATGACAACCTCGGTGCGACCGCGCATGGCGCGGGCCCGCCAAGTGCCGTCGGGAGCAGCGGAAATATCGCGGACATCCTTGTAACCGTCGGCCTGCACGGCGCTGCGTGCGAAGTGGCGGCCTTCCTCGTTGACGACCGTGGGCGACGCAGCGGCCCCCATTACACTCGCCTCGGCGACGACCGCGGCCCCCCGGACGGGCCTTTCGCGGACCAGGAGCGGCACGGGAGCTTGCCGGGCCTCGAAACCCGACTTTGCCGGAGCTGCCGAGAGCGGCGCCTGAATAGTGGGGCGAGGCGGAGTGCCATCGGGCGGGGGAGCGAACACGTGGGCGCTGGTGACTGCTGCCGTCAGGACAGCAGACGCGAGGACACAGACGATCGCCTGCCTCATCGGGCGGTTCCCTGGGTGGATTTCAGGCAGATAACGCGCTTGGTCCGCCGACGTTGCCTCGCCATGCGGCTCCGTCGCTTGCCCGCCGCCGACCTCATGCCCTAGGCTTCATCCTCCAGCAGAAACCGAAAAAGAGCTGCATCGGCAGCCCTCCGAGGGATGAAAGGGTCGCGAACCAAATGACGGATATCCAGTATCTGGCGCCGAAAACGCTCGACGAGGCGGTCCGCGCCTTTGCCGCCGCCGCGGGCAAAGGGCGAATCCTTGCCGGCGGCACGGACCTCCTGGTGCAGATGCGCGCCGGGATCCTGAGCCCCGGTGTCATCGTCGACATCAAGAAGATTCCGGAAATGACCGCCATCGAGGAGACCAAGGATGGCGGTTTCCGTATCGGGGCTGCGGTCGCGGGCGCCGTCCTCCGCGAGCACCCCAAGCTCAAGAAGGTCTGGCCGGGCGTCGTCGAGGCCGCGAACCTGATCGGCTCGACGCAGATCCAGGGCCGGGCCTCGGCCGGCGGCAATCTGTGCAACGGCTCGCCCGCCGGCGACAGCGTGCCCGCCATGGTCGCCGCCGGGGCGGTCGTGACCATTCAGGGACCGAAGGGCAAGCGCGAGCTGCCGGTCGAGAAGGTGCCGAAAGGCCCGGGCCGGCTGAACCTCGAGGCCGGTGAAATTGTCGTGGCCTTCACCCTGCCGCCGCGGCCGAAGGGCTCGGGCG
>CAYRBQ010000137.1:0-8460 GCA_964422305.1 uncultured Reyranella sp.
CGACGACGAGCAGGGTCTTGCCGCCGAGCTCGTCCTCGCGCTGGGTGAGGTCGCCCAGCATGCCGCGCCACACCTTCTTGTGCTGGTTGTCGCGCGCCTCAGGCAGGCGCCGGTAGACGGCCAGGATCAGGGCGATGGCGTGCTCGGCCACGGCGCGCGCGTTGACGCCGGCGGCGCTGGCGAGGCGGATGCCCTTGGCGCCGAGTTGCTCCCTGGAATACTGGTCCATGCCCGAGCTGATCGACTGGATGAACTTCAGCTTGCCGGCGTGCGGGATCAGGTCGTTCTTCCACATGCCCGACGCCAGCACGACGTCGGCCTCGCCAATGCGCTTCACCAGATCGTCGTAGTTGCGGACCTCGAAGTTCTTGATGCCCGTCTTGCGCAGCTCGAAACGGTCTTTCATCCGATATGCTGCGTGCGCGAAGCAGATCGTCAGTTTGTCCTTCGTCGGAAACATGGAACTCCCCCTACACAAGATGCCACACTAGCCCGAACCATTGGCGCGAGGGAACAAGATGAGCCGCAATCCGCTGCGTGACCGCCTGAACGAAGACAAGCCGACCGTCGGCACCCACATCCTCTCGGCCTGGCCGACCTTGGTGGAGCTGATCGGGCACTCCAGGCATTACGACTATGTCGAGTTCACCGCGGAGTACGCGCCGTTCACCATGCACGACCTCGACAATCTCGGGCGCGCGTTCGAGCTCTGCAACATGTCGGGCATGATCAAGATCGAGCAGACGCAGTACACGCACCAGGCGATGCGCGCGATCGGCTCGGGCTTCCAGGCCGTGCTGTTCGCCGACATCCGCTCGGTCGAGGACGCCAAGGCCGCGGTCGACGCGGTGCGTGCCGAGACCACGATGGCCGAGGGCGCGCGCGGCCGCGGGCGGCTGGGCGTCGGGATGCGCCGCGACGTCGGCACGGTGCGCACCGGCGGGACGCCGGCCTATGTCGACGCGCTGAACGAGGTGGTGATCGCCATCATGGTCGAGAAGAAGTCCTGCGTGGACGATCTCGACGCCGTGCTCTCGGTGCCCGGCCTCGACATGGTGCAGTTCGGCGCGTCCGATTTCTCCATGAGCATCGGCAAGACCGGCCAGTACAGCGACCCCGAGGTGCTGGCGGCGGAGAAGAAGACGATCGAGACGGCGCTCAAGAAGGGCCTGCATCCCAGGGTCGAGCTGCGCGACCCCAGCCAGGCCGGCAAGTACCTCGACATGGGCGTGAAGCACTTCTGCATCGGCTGGGACGTGCGGATCCTCGCCGACTGGTGGGACACCAAGGGCGCGGAGATGCGCGGCCTGCTGGGCGGCAAGAGCGCGACGCCGGCGAAAGCGCCGGCCAAGGCGGGCAACTACGCCTGAGCGCCGGCGTGGCAAAGCCTCCGGTCGCGGAACGCCGTCCGACCACGCGTCTTCTGCACGGCACCGCCGTCGAGGACGACTATGCCTGGCTGAAGGATGCGCGCTGGCAGGAGGTGCTGCGCGATCCCTCGATCCTGGCGCCCGACATCCGCGCCTACCTCGAGGCCGAGAACCGCTACACCGAGGAGGTGCTCGCGCCGACCGGGGCGCTGCAGAAGGCGCTGGTCGCCGAGATGCGCGGCCGCATCAAGGAGGACGATTCGAGTGTGCCGACGCCGGACGGGCCCTTCGCCTACCTGCGCCGGTTCCGCGAGGGCGGCCAGCACGAGATGATCGGCCGCATGCGGCGTGCCGGCGGCGGGGACGCCATCATCCTCGACGGCGACCGGCTCGCGAAGGGTTCGACCTACTTCAAGTTCGGCGGCGCGCGCCACTCGCCCGACCACCTGCTGCATGCCTGGAGCGCCGACACGCGCGGCTCGGAGTACTTCACCATCCGCGTGCGCCGCTGGGCCGACGGCGCCGACCTGCCCGACATCATCGAGCGCACGGACGGCCAGGTCGTGTGGGGCCGCGACGCCACCTTTTTCTACTACGTCGAGATCGACGACAACCACCGCCCCCTCAAGGTCTACCGCCACGTGCTGGGCACGCCGCAGGCGCAGGACGTCGTGGTCTGGATCGAGCCCGACAGCGGCTGGTTCACGCACATCCACGAAAGTGCCAGCGGCCGCTTCTGCGTCATCGCCGGCGGCGATCACGACACATCCGAGCAGCGGCTGATCGATCTCGCCGATCCTGGAGCCGCGCCGCGGCTGGTCGCCCCGCGGGAGACCGGCGTGCGCTACAGCGTGGCCGACCGCGGCGACGAGCTCTTCATCCTGACCAACGCGGACGGCGCGATCGACTTCCGCATCGCCACCGCGCCGCTCGCCACGCCCGATCGAGCGAACTGGCGCGAGCTGGTGCCGCACCGACCGGGCACCTACATCCTGGGTATCGACCTCTTCGCCGGCCACCTCGCGCGGCTTGAGCGCAGCAACGCCCTGCCCTCGATCGCGATCCGCGACCTCGGCGACGGAACCGAGCACACGATCGCCTTCGACGAGACCGCCTATGCGCTCGACATGGTGGGCGGCTTCGAGTTCGACACCACGACGCTCCGCTTCGCCTATTCGTCGATGACCACGCCGACCGAGGTCTGGGACTACGACATGGCCACGCGCGGCCGCACCCTGCGCAAGCGCCAGCAGATCCCCTCAGGTCACGATCCCGCGCACTACGTTACCACGCGCATCCTCGCCAAAGCGAAGGACGGTGCGGAGGTGCCGGTGTCGATCCTGCACCGGCGCGGCTTCGCGCCCGACGGAAGGGCGCCGCTGCTGCTCTACGGCTACGGCTCCTACGGCATGGCGATGCCGGCCTCGTTCTCGGCCAACCGGCTCTCGCTGGTCGATCGCGGCTTCGTCTACGCCATCGCCCATATCCGCGGTGGCGCCGACAAGGGCTGGTCGTGGTATCTCGACGGCAAGCGCGAGAAGAAGACCAACACGTTCGACGACTTCGTCGCGGCCGGACGATCATTGATCGAGGCGAAATACACTTCCGCCAAACGCATCGTCGCCCATGGCGGCAGCGCCGGCGGCATGCTGATGGGCGCCGTCGCCAACCGGGCACCCGAGCTATTCGCGGGCATCGTGGCCGAAGTGCCCTTCGTCGACGTGCTGAACACCATGCTCGACGACACGCTGCCGCTCACGCCGCCGGAGTGGCCGGAGTGGGGAAACCCCCTGAAGGACGAGGCGGCGTTCCGCACGATCCTCGCCTACTCGCCTTACGACAACGTGGCGGCCCGGATCTATCCCGCGATCCTCGCCATGGCGGGCCTCACCGACCCGCGCGTCACCTACTGGGAGCCCGCCAAATGGGTCGCGCGGCTCCGCGCCACGATGACGGGTGGCGGCCCCGTTCTGCTGCGGACCAACATGGGCGCGGGCCACGGCGGATCGTCGGGCCGCTTCAGCCGCCTCGACGAGGTGGCCATCGCCTACGCCTTCGCGCTACGGACCGTGGGACTGGCAGGAGACAGCAGATGAAGGAACGCATCGACCGCCTCCTGTCCGAGGCCGTGGGCCGGGGCGACGTGCCGGGCGTCGCCGCCGTCGCGACCGACGGCAAGTCCACGACCTACGAGGGCGGCTTCGGCAAGGCGATCCTCGGCCACGAGGCCGACATGACTCCGGACACCGTGGTGTGGATCGCCTCGATGACCAAGGCGGTCACGGGCGCGGTCGCCATGCAGCAGGTCGAGCGCGGCAGGCTCGAACTCGACGCACCGGCCAAGGCGGTGATCCCCTATCTCGGCGAGGTCCAGGTCCTCGAAGGCTTCGACGAAGCGGGCAAGCCGCGCCTGCGCAAGCCCCGGCGCGACATCACGCTGCGCCATCTGCTGACCCATACGGCAGGCTTCGGCTACGACATCTGGAACGAGGAGATCGTGAAGTACCGCGAGGCCATGGATGTGCCGACCATCGGCACCGGCCTCAACAAGTCGCTGACGACGCCGTTGCTGTTCGATCCGGGCGAGCGCTGGCAGTACGGCATCGGCATCGACTGGGCCGGCAAGATGGTCGAGGCGGTGACCGGCAGGAAGCTCGGCCAGGTGATGCACGACGACCTCTTCGTGCCGCTCGGCATGGAGAGCACCGCCTTCCGCATCACGCCCGCCATGCGCGCCCGGATGGCGCGGGTCCATCACCGCCAGGCCGACGGCGGGCTGGTCGCCGACCTCGCGCGCGAGATCCCGCAGGACCCCGAGTTCGAGGCGGGCGGCGGCGGCCTCTACTCGACGGCGCGCGACTACCTGAAATTCGTGAACATGGTGCTGAACGACGGCCGCTCCGAGCGCGGCGACGTCGTGATGAAGCCCGCGACGGTCGACGCCATGGCGGCCAACGCCATGGGCGACGGCAAGGTGACCCTGCTCCGAACCATGGCGCCCGCCCTCTCCCTCGATGCCGAGTTCTTCCCCGGCATCGACAAGCAGTGGGGCCTCACCTTCATGATCAACAATGAAGAGGCGCCGACCGGGCGCTCGGCCGGCGGCCTCTGCTGGGCAGGCCTGCCCAACACCTACTACTGGATCGACCGCAAGAAGCGCCTGGGCGGCGTCTACATGACCCAGATCCTGCCCTTCGTCGACGTGAAGGCGTTGCCGCTGTTCTACGCCTTCGAAAGCGCGGTCTACGGCAAGTAGGCCTCAGGCCAGACCGAACAACTCGGTCTCCTCGCGCACCCCGCGAAGCTTGTGGCGGCCGAGCGAGACCAGGCGGCCGCGACTCGCCGTCGCCGCCTCGGCGAAGGCCTGCGACACCAGCAGGTTCTGGCCGAGCGGCTCGCACAGCCTCTCGATGCGCGAGGCCTCGTTGACCGCCGGCCCGATCACCGTGAAGTCGAGCCGCGCGGCGGTGCCGACATTGCCGTACTGCACCGCCCCGATATGGAGCGACAGATCGAGCCCTGCCGTCTGCTGCCCGGCCACCCGCCGGCGGCCGTTGAGTGCCTCGATCAGGGCGAGCGCCTCGGTCGCCGCATCGAGTGCCGCGGCACAAACCTCGGCGCGCCCCGCCGGACGGACGGCGAAGGCCGCCAGCAGTCCGTCGCCCATGAACTTCAGCACCTCGCCGCCATGGCGCGCGACCGGTGCCGCCATGCATTCGAAGCACTCGTCGAGCAGCGCGATCAGCTCCCTGCCGGGCGTGGTGTCGGCGATCGCGGTGAAGCCGCGCAGGTCGGTGTAGAACAGGACGGCCTCGACGGTCTGCACCTCGCCACGCTGCACGGTGCCGGCGAAGACGCGGCTGGCCGGATCGTCGCCGAGATAGGCGGCCAGCAACCCGTGGCCCAGCGCACGCATGGTGACGGCCTTCACGGCGATCGCGAACACCGGCAGCACCCGCTTCAGGAGCGCGATGTCGGCCTCCCTGTAGCCGCCCGGCTGGCTTGTCGTGAGCGAGCAGACGAGCGCCAGCCGTTCGGCATGCTCCGCCTCGACCGTCCAGCCGACCTGGGGCACCAGTTCGCCCATGGGAAAGATACGGCCCAGCCATTCCGTCATTCCGGCGGCATGCAACTCCTCGAACACGGGCACGCCCCTGATCGTCGCGGGGTCGGTGAGATCGCGGCGCTGTTCGTCGACACCGTCGCGCAGCATCGGCGCAAAGGGGCTTTCCCGTATGATCGGCACGTCGATCCCGGCATGGCTGAATTCGAAGTGCGTGATCTCGGGTGCTGCACGATCCCAGATCAGGCTGCGCGCCCGCACCATGGGATGCAGCGTGTTCATGCCGACGAACATGCGCTCGACGCGCACACCCGCCTCGTTCAGATGGAGGCCGAAGCCCTCGACCATCTCCTCGAAGGACATGTTGCGCAGGCCGGCATTGGCCAGCCAGTCGGTGAGCGAACGCGACTCCATGGCCTGCTGCATGGCAGGCGCCGGAGCCGGCGTCGATCCTAAAAAGCGAAGAGATTGTCGCGAAAGTGGGCGTGCTCGTAGCCGCGGCGCACCAGCCCGCGCCGCTGCAGCGCCGGCACGACGCCGTCAACGACTTCGGCCACGTAGCGCCGCGACAGCGGGCCGCTGAAGACGAAGCCGTCACCGCCCACCTGCTGCATCACCTCGGCCATCACGCCGGCGACCCTGTCGGCCGTGCCGATCACCGCATCCTCGAAGCCGAAGCGGTAGTTGCTCGCGATCTCGCGCAAGGTGCGGCCCTGCTTCAGGAAGCGCTTCAGGGTGCCCTGCTGGCCGTTGGTCGTGAGCTCGGCGACCGGCGCATCGAGGTCGAAGGTCGAGAAGTCGATGTCCGTGAGGCTGCCCATCTGGGCGAGCGCCAGCTCGGGCGCGGTATCGCGATGGGCCTGGCGGCGGCGACCGCGCTCCTGCGCCTCCTCGTCGGTCTCGCCCAAGGTCGGCGTCACCACGAACAGGACCTTGCAGCTGTCGGGATCGCGGCCGGCCTCAGCCGCGCGCTTGCGGAGATCAGTGCGGAACGCGGTCATCTCCTCGACCGTGCCGAGGGCGGCGATCACGCAATCCATGTGCTTGGCCGCGAGCTGTCGGCCCTGCGGCGAGCCGCCGGCCTGGATCAGCACCGGTTTGCCCTGCGGCGGCCGTGCCGTGTTGAGTGGCCCGCGCGAGGAAAAGAATCGGCCCTTGTGGTCGATCGTCCGCACCTTGGCAGGGTCGACGAACATGCCCGCCTCGCGGTCCATGACCACGGCGTCGGCATCCCACGAGTCCCAGAGCTTGCCGACGACCTCGACGAACTCCTCGGCCATCTCGCAGCGCAGGTCGTGCTCGAGATGGGTGTCGAGGCCGAAGTTCTGAGCCGCCCGCTCTGCCGTCGAAGTGACGAAGTTGCAGCCCATGCGCCCCTTCGACATGAGGTCGAGAGTGGCGATCAGGCGTGCCAGCAGGTACGGCGGATAGAAGCTGGTCGAGATGGTCGGCACGATGCCCAGGTGCTTCGTGGCCTGGGTGAGCAGCGGCACCAGGAGCAGCGGATCGTTCTTCGGCGCCCGCAATGCGCGGCGTAGGTAGAAATCCATCGACCCGCCGTAGTTGTCGGGTACGAAGAGCGAGTCCTCGAGCAGCAGGAAATCTAGGCTGCCGCGCTCGCAGCCCTTGGCGAGCTCGATGTGCAGGTCAGGCTGCGTCCAGTCATGGGCGTCGGTGCCGCTCCAGGACTGGTTCCAGCCGTGGACGCCGTAGCTGTTGCCCAGGAACCAGCCGAGGTGAAAGGGATTGCCCGACGCCAATGGACCGCCTCCGCGATTGCATCCCGAAGGGATGCAATCCGCGGGCCGGTTCACCCCGGCGGCGGCACCATCGTGCCCTGCGGCAACGACGCGCAATGGTCGTAGATGTCGGAGGGCCGCGTGAACCAGATCTTGCCCTTCTGCGGGTGCCCGGCGATGTGGGTCAGCGCCTCGCGCAGCGCACGTAGACGATAGGGCTGGCCCACGATCATGGTGTGGAGGGCGATGCCGCAGACCAGCGGCTGCTTGGCCGACTGGCGCAGCAGCTCTTCGAACTGGTTGACGATCATATCGCGGAACTCGTCGCCGGAATGGTGGCGCACCAGGATCTGCGGGCTGTCGTTGACCTCGATCGGATAGGGCACGCTCATCAGCGGGCCGGACCGCGTCTTCATCCAGAGCGGCTGGTCATCGGCCGGCCAGTCCATCAGGAAATCGAAGCCGACCTCCTTCAGCAGATCGGGCGTCCAGCGCGTCGAGGCCATCCAGGGGGCCATCCACCCCCTGGGGCGCTTGCCCGACGCCTTCTCGATGGCGTCGCGCACCTCCTCGAGGAAGCGCTTCTCGTCGGCCTCCCACATGCCGCCGTGCCGCTCGGCGTTGGTGCGGCCGTGGCCGATGAACTCGTCGCCGCGCGCCTTCAGCGCATCGACGATCTGCGGCGCGTAGTCGAACACCGTGGTGTTGATCAGGTGTGCCGCCGGCAGGTTGAGCTCGTCGAACAGCTCGAGGCAGCGCCAGACGCCGACCCGGTTGCCGTAATCCCTCCACGCGAAGGTGCGCGGATCGGGCGGCGGGTTGGCGACGGTCAGGAGATGCCCCTCGCCCGCACCGTAGGCGAAGTGTTCGATGTTGAGGCCGAGATAGACCGCAAGCCGCTTGCCCTCGGGCCACGAATAGTCCTTGCGCTGGGTGATCGGCGAGTAGGCGTAGCGGTCGTGATACGGCAGTCGGATCGTGTGCATCATTCGCTCGCGATGTTGAGGCTACCGTTCATCGCCCGGAAGCGGGCCACGGCGTCGGCGTGGAAGGCGCGTTCCTCGGGGCCGGCATCTCCGGTGGGCCGGCGCTCGTCGTCGAAGTTTCCGTAGCGGTCCTCGCCGCGCACCAGCATCGCCGTCACGCGATTCTTCGCCGTGCAGCGGGCATGGGTCGGAATGTAGCTGATGCCGAGCCCGATCCGGCGATCGTGCGACCGGTTGGGCCGCGAATTGTGCACGAGATGGGTGTGGTGCAGCGAGAACTGTCCCGCCTTCACCGGCATGAA
>CAYRBQ010000138.1:0-8444 GCA_964422305.1 uncultured Reyranella sp.
GGTCTTTTCGACTTTCATTCGACAAGGGAGCGGAGCCCGCTCCGGGGACACCTCCAGCCCCGAGGGGTTAGGAGGCTCATGCGGTCGGTTGGGTCCGCCGTCGGGGTGATTCGGGCCGCGGTCAGGACCGGGCCCATGATAGTTGCCATCCTATCAAATTCCTGCGGAACCTGCCAGTCGGCCGACGCAACGCCGCCCTGCAGACTGATCACGGCTGCCTGCAGTGCTGGCATGGCGGGGCGATGATCCGCTGATGACCCCCTCCGCCCCCCGTATGACGGGGGCACCTCCCCCGAGACGGGGGAGGAGAGGACATCTCCTTCCCCCGTTTCGGGGGAAGGCGGCTCGAAGCGCCGGAAGGGGTCAGCCGACCAGCTCGAAGCGGTCGACGTCGACCAGGCCGCGGTCGGTGATGCGGAGATGCGGGATCACCGGCAGGGCGAGGAAGGCCATCTGCAGGAACGGCTCGTGCAACGGCGTGCCGAGCGCGCGCACCGCTTCGCGCAGCCGGCGCAGCCCCTGCTCGACCTCCTCGAACGGCCGGTCGCTCATCAGGCCGGCGATGGGCAGCGCCAGCTCGGCCACGACCTTGCCGTCGGCGGCAGCCGCAAAGCCGCCGCGCAGGGCGATCAGCCGGTTAACGGCCACGGCCATGTCTTCGTCGTTGCAGCCGATGACGCAGATATTGTGGCTGTCGTGGCCGACCGAGGAGGCGATGGCGCCGCGCTGCAGGCCAAAGCCCTTCGCGAAGCCGCGGCCCACGTTGCCGTGGTCGTTGTGGCGGCCCAGCACCGCGACCTTGAGGACGTCGGTGGCGGTGTCGGCCACGAACGCACCCTCGCGTCGCGCGATCCCGACGTCGAGCCGGTCGGTCAGGATCTGGCCGGGCCGGATGCCGATCACCGGCGGCGCGGCGCCGGCGGGCATGTGGAACGTGGCAGCCGTCACGGGTTTGAGCTTCACGGAATCGAGGCCGACCAGCTTCACGTCGGGCCGCGCCCGGAAGCGATCGGGCGTCACCGGCGCGCCGCGGCAGATCACAGAGTGCACCTTGCAGGTGGCGAGATCCTCCAGCAGCACGATGTCGGCGCGCTGGCCGGGCGCCACGAGACCGCGATCGACCAGGCCGAAGTGGCGGGCCGCCGACCAGGTCGCGGCGCGATAGGCGTCGAGCGGCCGCACGCCGCGGCCGATGGCGGCGCGGATCAGGTAGTCGACATGGCCTTCCTCGGCGATGTCGAGCGGGTTGCGATCGTCGGTGCAGAGGGCGAGGAAGGGCGCGCGCTCGGTGGTGATCAGCTCGGCGAGGGCTGCGAGATCCTTGGAGACCGTGCCCTCGCGCACCAGCACCTGCATGCCCTTGGCGAGCTTCTCGCGGGCCTCGGCGGCCGACGTCGTCTCATGGCAGTTGCGCACGCCGGCGGCGATGTAGGCGTTGAGGTCGTAGGAGGAGAGCAGCGGCGAATGGCCGTCGATCTGCACGTCGGAGAAGGCCGAGAGCTTGGCCAGCACCGCCGGATCCTTGTTGAGCACGCCCGGCACGTTCATGAACTCGGCCAGCCCCAGCACCTTCGGGTGCTTCTTGAAGGGCAGCAGGTCCTCGGCCTCGAGCCGCGCGCCGGAGGTCTCGAGATGGGTCGCCGGCACACAGGAGGAGAGCTGGACGCGGAGATCCATCACCGTGACGGCGGCACTCTCCAGGAAAAATTTCAGGCCCGCAATACCCAGCACGTTGCAGATCTCGTGGGGATCGCAGATCGCCGTCGTGGTGCCGCGCGGCACGACGCAGCGGTCGAACTCGAGCGGCGGGACGAGCGTGGATTCGCAATGGACGTGGCTGTCGATGAAGCCCGGCACCGCCACCAGCCCGCGGCCGTCGATCTCGGTGGCGCCGGAATAGGTCTCGTGCGTGCCCACGATGCGGTCGCCCGCGACCGCGATGTCGCCCACCGCGATCTCGCCCGAGGTCAGGTCGAGGATGCCGACCGACTTGATGACGAGGTCGGCCGGCGCCTTGCCGCGTGCCTGGTCGATGATGTCGGAAAGCTGGGATACGGAGAGGGGGGCTCTCATGGACGCACCGAGGTTACTTGTACGAGGAAATCTCGACCAGGCTGCCGTCGGGATCGCGGCAATAGACGGAGACGATGGTGCCCATGGCGCCGCGCTTCTCGACCGGTCCCTCGATGACCGCGACGCCGCAGGCGCGCAGGTGATCGGCCACGGCCTGCGGCGGGCTGTTCGTCAGGAAACAGAGATCGTCGCTGCCGGCACTCTCGTGGTCGGCCGTGAACCAATCCTCCTTGGTGGCCGACACCGGCCGCAGGTTGAGCTTCTGCCGGCCGAACTTCACGGAGGTGCGCCGGACCCGACCGGGTGCCGGTTCGCTGTCCTCGCGGGTCATGCCCAGCACGCGCTGGTACCAGGCGGCCGCGATCTCGACATCCTTCACGTTGACGACGACATGGTCGAGCGCTTCGACGACGAGCGACATGCGGAATTCTCCTGAGGCTGGGACAAGTCTAGCCGACGGGGTACTGTGCCGGAATGCACTTGGGGAGGGGGAACCGATCATGACATCTCGACAGACTATGACGCGCCGACACGCTCTCGCGGGCACGGCCGCCCTTCTCGCCCCGACGACCCTGCACGCCGCCGAATGGCCGGAACGCACGGTCCGCATCATCGTGCCGTTCGCCGCGGGCTCCGGCGCCGACACCGTCGCGCGCACCTATGCCGAGGAGCTTTCCAAGGCGCTCGGCCAGTCGGTCATCGTCGACAACAAGGGCGGCGCGGGCGGCGTCATGGGCACCGCCGAGGGCGCGCGCGCGCCGGCCGACGGCTACACGATGGTGCTGACCTCGCAGGGCGCCACGGTCTTCAACATGGGGCTCTACAAGGCACCGGGCTACGACCCGCTGAAGGACCTGGCGCCGGTCATCACCACCGGCATCCTGACCAACGTGATGGTGGTCTCCACCGCCAACCCGGCCACGACCGTCGCCGACGTGATCGCGCAGATCCGCGCCAAGCCC
Source organism: uncultured Reyranella sp. (assembly GCA_964422305.1). Lineage (GTDB taxonomy): Bacteria > Pseudomonadota > Alphaproteobacteria > Reyranellales > Reyranellaceae > Reyranella. The sequence goes on from CAYRBQ010000138.1 coordinate 3,036, forward strand.
GGCGAGCTGACCTACGGCTCAAGCGGCGTCGGCAGCAGCCTGCATATGTCGGGCGTCATCCTCGAGCAGCGCATGGGCGTGAAGCTGCAGCACGTACCCTATCGCGGCGCGCCGGCGGCGGTGCTCGCCGTCGTGAACGGCGAGGTGACGATGGGCTTCTTCAACGCGCCGACGGTGCTGGGCCAGATCAAGGCCGGGAAGCTCAAGGCGCTTGCCGTCACGACCAAGGATCGCTCCATCATGCTGCCCGACGTACCGACCATGATGCAGGCGGGCGTTCCCGACTACGTCGTCGCCACGTGGCTCGGCTTCGCGGTGCCCGCCAACACCCCTCGCCCGATCGTGGAGCGCCTCAACAAGGAAATCGGCCGCATCGGCCAGATGCCACAGGTGAAGGAGAAGCTCCTGGTCCAGGGCTTCGAGGTGCTGCCGCCCTCCTCGCCCGAAGCCGCCCGCAAGCTGATCGAGGACGACCAGAAGGTGTGGCTGCCGATCATCAAGGCGTCGGGAGCGACGGCGGAGTAGCGATCGTCGACGCGACTCGACGCCGCAAAATCGCCACGACGAGGTTGCGCGCCGCTGCGCGTTGACGCCGGACGATCACGGCCCGATGCGGCGATTCGGTCGGCAGCCGTTCCCGGCTCCCCTCGTTGAACCCGGCCCACGCCGCTTCGGTGGCGTGGGTCAGGTATCAACCGAAGGAGACACGACATGCCGCTCTTCTTTCTGATCGCCATCGGTGCGGGTGCGTTCACCCTGGGTGCCACGACCGTCGACGTCGTGAACGACGGCCAGCTCGGCCAGACCAACCACTCGCAGGGCTACTCGCAGCCGGCCCCGGCCCAGCAGACCCAGGTCGCCCCGCAGCCGGCGGGATATACGGTGGTGCAGCAGCAGTAAGCTGCGCCTAAGAGAAGAGAGAGGCCCCTCACCGGGGCCTCTTTTTTCGTGTCCGAGGCCAGCCGGGAAAGGACCTTCTGCCCACCTCGTCTTCGACGCGACAAACTTGCTATTGCGAATTACTTGCAGACATGGCTTTTCATGCTGCACTGCACTATATCCCTGCCGCCCGGCCCTTCCGGCCGCGGCGAGTGCCCTGCGTAGGAGCGTCCAGCGTGAGCGCGTTCAGAAACGAGACCGTGTTGTCGGTGCACCACTGGACCGACGAGTTGTTCAGCTTCCGCACGACCCGCGACAAGGGTTTCCGCTTCGCCAGCGGCCAGTTCACGATGATCGGCCTCAAGATCGAGGGCAGGCCGCTGGTGCGCGCCTACTCGATCGCCAGCGCCCACTACGACGAGGAGCTCGAGTTCTTCTCGATCAAGGTGCCGGACGGAAAGCTGACCTCGCGCCTCAAGGACCTCGCGCCCGGCGATCCGGTGCTGGTCGGCGCCAAGGCGACCGGCACGCTGCTGCTCGACAGCCTGACGCCCGGCCGCAATCTCTACCTTCTGGGCACCGGCACCGGCCTCGCGCCGTTCCTCTCGCTGGTGCGCGATCCCGACATCTACGAGCGCTTCGAGAAGGTGATCCTGGTCCATGGCTGCCGCCACGTGCGCGACCTCGCCTACCGCTCGAAGCTGGCCGACGAGCTGCCGGCCGACGAGATCCTGGGCGATCTCGTGCGCGACAAGCTCGTTTACTACCCGACCGTGACGCGCGAGCCGTTCAAGTATCGCGGCCGCATCACGCATCTCCTGGAGAACGGCCAGCTCGCGCGCGACGTCGGCCTGCCGCCGCTCGACAAGGAGACCGACCGCTTCATGCTGTGCGGCAGCATGCAGATGCTGGCCGACCTGCGCGTCACCCTGGAAGGTGCGGGCCTCACCGAGGGCAGCACGACGACGCCCGGCGAGTTCGTGGTCGAGAAGGCCTTCGTCGACTGATCACACAGTCACGGTCATCTGCGAAATTGCGGCAGGCGGCTCGGCGCGTTCGAGCCGCCTTTTCGTTGCCCCACGCGGTCCCTACCTTGCCGGCCATTCTCGGAAGGAAGCACCGTCATGAAGATCGCGCGTCGTACCGTCGTCACCGGAAGCCTTGCGGCAATCGCCGCGCCGTCTATCGTCGCCGCGCAGAGCGGGCAGATCCGCCTCGTCGTGCCCTACGGCCCGGGCGGCTCGACCGACACGGCCGGCCGCGTGCTGGCGGAGCGCATGTCGGCCGACACCGGCAAGACCATCGTGGTCGAGAACCGGCCGGGCGGCGGCACGATGGTCGGCATGGTGAACGTGGCCAAGAGCAAGCCCGACGGCACCAGCCTGATGATCCTGACGACGACGGCGGCGTTGCAGCCGGCGTTCGACGTGCCGATGCAGATCGATCCGCAGAAGGACCTCGCGCCGATCGCGCAGCTCGCCGACATCCCCTGCGTGCTGGCGGTGAACGCCAACAATCCGGCCAAGACCTTTCCCGAATTCATCGAGTGGGTGAAGGCGCAGCCCGGCCCGACGCACTACTCGACCTCGAGCACCGGAGGCCTGCCGCACCTGTGGGGCGAGGTGATCGCCATGCGCACCAACGGCAAGCTGCAGCACATCCCGTACAAGGCCGCCGCCGAAGCGCTGCGCGACGCGGTCGCGGGCCACGTCCCGGCCTTCGTCGACGTGACGATGCCGGTCGATGCGCAGATCCGCGCCGGCACGATGCGCGGGCTCCTGTGCGGCGCCAAGGCCCGCGTCGCCAACATCCCCGACGTGCCGATCGCGAGCGAACTCGGCGCCCCGGAGCTCGAGGCCGCGGTCTATTTCGGCGTGGCGACGACGGCGGGCACGCCGCCCGAGATCATCCAGCAGCTCAACGCCGCAGTGAACGCCGCGCTCAAGGCCGAGGCGGTGCGTGAGAAGCTGATGGCGGTCGGCTTCATTCCGACCGGCGGCACGCCCGAAGCCTACGCCAAGCGCCTGGCCGACGAGACCGTGCGCTGGCGCAAGGTGATCAAGGACGCGAAGATTCCCGCCCCGACCTGAGCCGCGACAGGCCATGTGCCGGCCGTGCTAGGGTCGGCGCATGGACACGTCGCCTTCCGCCCTCGCCGCTCCCCTTGTTCCGCCGTGGCGCATCGGCGTCGATGTCGGCGGGACTTTCACCGACATGGTGCTGCGCGACGCCGCCGGCGCCGTGCGCATCTTCAAGTCGCCGTCGGTGCCGGCCGACCCCAGCGAAGGCGTGCTGGGTGTCCTGCGGCTCGCGGCCAAGCAGCTCGACATCACGCTCACGGCCCTGCTGCGCGACTGCGCGCTGTTCGTGCACGGCTCGACGGTCGCCACCAACACCATCCTCGAGAAGAAGGGCGCCAAGGTCGGTCTGCTGACGACCGAGGGCTTCCGCGACTCGCTCGAAATCCGCCGCGGCATCCGCGAGAACCAGTGGGACCATCGCTCCCCTTTTCCCGAGGTGCTGGTGCCGCGCTACCTGCGCCTGCCGGTGCGCGGCCGCATCGGCGCCGGTGGCGAGGAACTGGCGCCGCTCCATCCGGAGGACGTCGACGCAGCGGCCAGGGTGTTCACGGCCGAGGGCGTGGAGTCCGTCGCGGTCTGCCTGTTCAACTCCTTCCTCGACGGCGGCCATGAGCGTGCCGTCGGCCGGCAGCTCGCAAAGAGCTGGAAGGGCAAGTGGGTGTCGCTGTCGAGCGACGTGATGCCGACCATGGGCGAGTACGAACGCGGCTCGACCGCCGTCGTGAACGCTTACGTAGCGCCCAAGGTCTCGAGCTACCTGCGTGCGCTCGACGAGCAGTTGCGACAGTTCGGCCTGCCGCGCTCGCTGCTGCTGCTGCAGAGCAACGGCGGCGCCGTCTCGGTCGATCAGGTCGCGGCGCGGCCGGTGATGCTGGTCCTGTCGGGTCCGGCGGCCGGTGTCGGCGCGCTCAAGGGCTGCTCGGCGCCTGGCGAGAAGGCCAACCTGATCTCGATGGAGATCGGCGGCACGAGCTGCGACGTGATGGTGATGGCCACGGGCGACGTTGCCGTCACCGACGCCCTCGTGATCGACGGCTATCACCTCACGACGCCGTCGGTGGAGATCCACACGGTCGGCGCGGGCGGCGGCACCGTCGCGTGGGTCGACGATGCGGGCCTGCTGCATGTCGGCCCGCAGGGTGCGGGCGCACGGCCCGGTCCGGCGGCCTATGGCCTCGGCGGCGAGAACCCGACCGTGACCGACGCGCAGCTCGTGCTGGGGCGTCTGCGGCCGGGGCCGCTCGCCGGCGGCGCGGTGACGCTCGATGCGAAGCTCGCGCGGCGGGCCATCGAGACCAAGCTCGCCAAGCCGCTCGGACTTTCGGTCGAGGATGCGGCGGCTGGCGTGATCCGGCTGCTGGAGCAGAACCTGCTGCACGCGGTCGAGCGCTTGAGCATCGAGCGCGGCCACAATCCCGCGACCTTCACCCTCGTCGCCGCGGGCGGCGCCGGCCCGATGCACGGCACGGCGGTGGCGCGTGCGCTCGGCAGCCGGCGCGCCCTGCTGCCGCGCGCCGCCGGCGCCTTCTGCGCCATGGGCATGCTGCAGTCCGACGTGCGGCAGGACTATCTGCAGGTCTTCTTGGGCGATCTCGACAAGGTCGAGGCATCGGCGCTCGAAGCGGCCTTCGCCCCGGTCGAGGCACGCGCCCACGAGGCGCTGGCCAAGGACGGGTTCGGCAAGGACGAGGTCGTGATCGAGCGCGAGGCCGACCTGCGCTACGAGGGCCAGCAATGGCCGGTGCGTGTCGGCGTCGCGGCGAAGGGCTTCGATGCTTCCGCCGCGCGCAAGGCGTTCGAAACCGAGCACCAGCGGCTGTTCGGCCACATCCAGCCCGGCGGCCGCATCGAGATCACCGCGCTGCGCGTGGTGGGCCGCGGCAGGCTCGACTGGACGCCGCCCGCGGTGCGGCCGCCGCAGCAGGGCACGCCCAAGCCGCGCGAGACGCGCAAGGTCTGGATCGATCCCGCGACCGGATGGCGCGACGTCCCGGTCTACGACGGCGCCGACCTGGCGCCGGGCTGCAAGCTCAAAGGACCGCTGCTGGTCGAGGAGCGCACCACGACCGCCTTCGTCGGCCCGAACGACCCGCTCGAGGTCGACGAGCGCGACGACTTTCTCGTGCATGTGGGAGGTGCGGCATGACCGCGACGCTCGATCCCGTCACCCTGGCGCTGGTCCAGAACCGGCTCGACCACATCTCGCACCAGATGGGCTGGGTGATGACGCGCACCGCGCGCTCGCCGATCTTCAGCCAGAGCCATGATTTCTCGTGCTTCATCGCCGACGCGCGCGGCACCCTGATCAGCCAGGCCGACGGTATCCCGATCCACACCGGCGGCGGCGGCTTTGCGGTGCGCGCCATCCTGCGCGACTTCGCGGGCGCGATCGAGCCCGAGGACGTGTTCCTGCTCAACGATCCCTACACCGCGGGAGGCAACCACCTGC
>CAYRBQ010000139.1:0-8438 GCA_964422305.1 uncultured Reyranella sp.
AAGGGCCACCTCGACGAGAAGGCGGCTGCCGAGCTCAAGTACAAGGAAGGCGACGAGAAGAAGTTCGTGCTGCACGCCCAGTCGACCGACAAGGTCCTGGTGTTCGGCACCAATGGCCGCTTCTACACGCTGGGCTGCGACCGCCTGCCGGGCGCGCGCGGGCATGGCGAGCCGATCCGGCTGATGATCGAGCTCGGCAACGAACAGGACATCGTCGATCTCGAAGTCTTCAAGGGCGGCCGCAGGTTCCTGGTCGCCTCCGACGCCGGCCGCGGCTTCGTCGTGCCCGAGGACGAGGTCGTGGCGCAGACCAAGAACGGCAAGCAGGTGCTGAACCTCGCCGACAAGGAGAAGGCGCAGGCCCTGTCGATCGTGCCGGAAGGTGCGGATTCGATCGCGGCGCTGAGCGAGGGGCGCAAGCTCCTGATTTTCCCGCTCGAGCAGGTGCCGGAGATGGGCCGCGGCCGCGGCGTGACCCTGCAGAAGTCGAAGGCCGACCGGTTGTCCGACGCGCAGGCCTTCAGGCTGGCCGACGGGCTGGCCTGGGCGAGCCGCGTGATCCCGGCCGCTGAGCTGAAGTTCTGGCGTGGCGAGCGCGCCCAGGCGGGGCGCATGCCCGAAAAAGGCTGGCCCCGCGCCAAGCGCTTCAAGGACTGAAGAATGGACCTGACGCTGATCTGGAAGACCCTGCTGATCGGCGTGGTCGAAGGTCTCACCGAGTTCCTGCCGGTCTCCTCGACGGGGCACATCATCCTTGCGGAAGAGCTGCTCAACTTCCAGGGGCCGCCGGGCAAGGTCTTCGAGATCGTCATCCAGCTCGGAGCCATCCTCGCCATCTGCCTGCTTTATCGCATGAAGATCTGGACGACGGTGCAGGGCGTGCTGCATCGGGACAAGCAGGCGGTGCGGTTCGCGACGGCGATCGTCGTCGCCTTTCTGCCGGCCGCGGTCGTCGGCGTGGCGGCGCACAAGTACATCAAGTCGGTGCTGTTCAATCCGATGGTCGTCGCCATCGCGCTGGTCGTGGGCGGCGTCGCCATCCTGGTGATCGAGCGGTATGCGCAGCGCCCGCGCATCAAGTCGCTCGACGAGGTCGACCTCAAAACCGCGTTGCTGGTGGGACTATGCCAGTGTCTGGCGATGATTCCCGGCGTGTCGCGTGCCGGTGCGACGATCATGGGCGCACGTGTCTTTCGCGTGGATCGTGCGACGGCTGCGGAGTTCTCGTTCTTCCTCGCGATGCCCACCATGCTCGGGGCGACCGTCTACGATCTCTACAAGAACTGGTCGGCGCTCGACTGGAGTCATGGCGGCATCATCGCGCTGGGCTTTGTCGCAGCCTTCGTGACTGCACTCCTTGTCGTCAGCGCCTTCGTGCGTTTCATCAGCCGGCACGGCTTTGCCGTGTTCGCATGGTACCGCATTGCAGTGGGCGCATTGGCGCTCATTCTATTGCTCATGCGTTGAACCTTCCGCCGCTCGACGCGCGCGTGTCATAAGCCGCGCAAATCGGGCGGCAGCTCCTGTCGCTCGCAACACGAGTTGGAGTTCCAGGTTCAATGCAACGTCGCAAGTTCATCCGCACGACCGGCGTCGGTGTCGCCGCCACGGCCACCACGGCAACGCTCGCCGCCCCCGCCATTGCGCAATCGTCGCCGGAGCTGAAGTGGCGCATGGCGTCGAGCTTCCCCAAGGCGCTGGACACGATTTTCGGCTCGGCGGAACTCTTCACCAGGTACGTGTCCGAGGCGACCGACGGGAAATTCCAGATCCGTCTGTTCGCCGCCGGCGAGATCGTTCCCGGCCTGCAGGTGGCGGACGCCGTGCAGAACGGCACCGTCGAGATGGGCCATACCGCGTCGTACTATTATGTCGGCAAGGATCTGGCCTTCGCCCTCGACTGTGCCGTGCCGTTCGGCCTCAATGCACGCCAGCAGGATGCCTGGATGAACTGGGGCGGCGGCCGCCAGCTCATGAACGAGTTCTTCAAGGACTACAACATCCACGCCATTCCCTGCGGCAACACCGGCGCGCAGATGGGCGGTTGGTTCCGCAAGGAGATCAAGACCGTCGACGATCTCAAGGGACTGAAGTTCCGGGTCAGCGGCTTCGCTGGCGAGGTCCTCTCAAAGCTCGGCGTGGTGCCGCAGCAGATCGCGGGCGGCGACATCTATCCGGCGTTGGAGAAGGGCACGATCGACGCTGCTGAGTGGGTCGGTCCGTATGATGACCAGAAGCTCGGCTTCAACAAGGTGGCGCCGAACTACTACTACCCCGGCTGGTGGGAAGCCGGCCCGCAACTCTCGGCCTATGTGAACACCACGAAGTGGGCGGAGCTGCCGAAGTCGTACCAGGCGATCGTCGAGGCCGCCGCCGCCAAGGCGCACACCTCGATGCTGTCGAAGTACGACGCGCAGAACCCGCGCGCGGTGCGCGAGCTCGTGGCGTCCGGCACCAAGCTGATGCCGTTCTCGCCGCAGGTCCTCGAGGCTTGCTACAACGCGACCAACGACGTGTTCGCGCAGCTCAACGAGAAGAACCCGAAGTGGAAGAGGATATTCGAATCGTGGAAGCCCTTCCGTGCCGAGGAGGTGCTGTGGTTCCGCGTCGCTGAGAACACTCTCGACAACTTCATGGCGCGCCAGTCGGCGGGGAGTAAGCTCTGACCTGCAGGGCATTGAAATTATTGCCGAAAACCCCGCTGTGGCGGGGTTTTCCTTTGCCTTCGGCGGCGCGGCAATCTCTTTTCAAGGCTGGTGCGCCATGCCATAAACCGGCCGCCGCGAAGGCGGTTCGCGTTGCAGAACTGCACGCGACGTAAAGAGCTTAGGGAGAACTCCTCAATGCAACGTCGCAAGTTTATCCGCACGGCCGGTATCGGCGGTGCGACGGTGGCTGCTGCCGGCACACTCGCTGCGCCCGCGGTCGCCCAGTCGATGCCCGAAGTGAAGTGGCGCCTGGCGTCCAGCTTCCCGAAGTCGCTGGATACCATCTACGGCGCGGGCGAGTTCTTCGCCAAGCGCGTCGCGGCGCTCACCGACAACAAGTTCCAGATCCGTGTCTTCGCCGCCGGCGAGATCGTCCCGGGTCTGCAGGTGGTCGATGCCGTCCAGAACGAGACGGTCGAGTGCGGCCACACCGCTTCGTACTACTACGTCGGCAAGGATCCGACCTTCGCCTTCGATACCGCGCTGCCGTTCGGCCTCAACACTCGCCAGCACAATGCGTGGGTGTACTTCGGCGGAGGGCTCGAGCTGATGCGCGAGTTCTACAAGGACTACAAGATGACCTCCTTCCTGGTGAGCCACACCGGTGCGCAGATGGGCGGCTGGTGGCGCAAGGAGATCAAGTCGCCCGAGGACATGAAGGGCGTGAAGATGCGCATCGGCGGTTTCGCCGGCCAGGTGATGGCCAAGCTCGGTGTGGTTCCGCAACAAATCGCCGGCGGCGAGATCTATCCGTCGCTCGAGAAGGGCACGATCGACGCGGCGGAATGGGTCGGTCCGTACGACGACCAGAAGCTCGGCTTCAACAAGGTCGCGCCCTACTACTACTACCCCGGCTGGTGGGAAGGCTCCGCGGCGCTGTCGCTGTACTGCGGCGACAAGGCGTTCGATGCGCTGCCGCCAGCGTACAAAGAGGCTATCGCAGTCGCGGCCGGCGACACCACGACCTGGTCGGTCGCCAAGTACGACGCCCAGAACCCGAAGGCGCTGCGCGAATTGGTCGCGGCCGGCACCAAGTTCCTGCCGTTCCCGCAGTCGGTGATGGAGGCGTGCTTCAACGCCGCCAACGAACTCTACGCCGAGACGATCGCCAAGAACCCCAAGTTCAAGAAGGTCTACGACTCCTGGAAGCCCTTCCGGAACGAGGAAGTGCTGTGGTTCCGCGTGGCCGAGAACACGTTCGATAACTTCATGGCGCGCCAGTCGGCGGCCAACAAGCTCTAGGACTTCCGGCTCAGACCCGGTGGAAAAGCCCCGCTACGGCGGGGCTTTTTTTGTTCTGCAATCTTTGCCGGCATCGTGCGACATGCCATGCTGATTCCGCCGAACGGAATCAAAGGTCGGCTGTCAAAAGAAAATATCGGGAGGAAACATGCAAAGACGCAGATTTCTGAAGTCCACCGCCGTTGCTGGCGCTGCCGTCGGGGTGGCATCGCCGGCGATCGCGCAATCGATGCCGGAGCTCAAGTGGCGGCTCGCGTCGAGCTTCCCCAAGTCGCTCGACACGCTCTATGGCGCGGGCGAGGTGTTCGCCAAATACATCCAGGAGATGACGGACAACCGGTTCCAGATTCGGGTCTTCGCCTCGGGCGAGATCGTGCCCGGCCTGCAGGTGCTCGATGCCGTGCAAAACGGCACGGTTGAGATGGGACACTCCGCCGGCACCTACTACTTCGGCAAGGAACCGGCGCTTGCCATCGACACGGCGCTGCCGTTCGGCACCAACGCGCGCCAGCAGGAAGCGTGGATCCGGTGGGGCGGCGGCCGCGAGCTGCTGAACGAGGTCTACAAGGACTACAACATCTACAACCTGCCGTGCGGCAACACAGGCGCCCAGATGGGCGGTTGGTTCCGCAAGGAAATCAAGACCGTCGACGACATGAAGGGGCTGAAGTTCCGCATCGCCGGCATCGCCGGCTTGATCTGCGCCAAGCTCGGCGCGGTCCCCCAGCAGATCGCCGGCGGTGAGATCTATCCGGCGCTGGAGAAGGGCACGATCGACGCCGCAGAATGGGTCGGTCCGTACGACGACCAGAAGCTCGGCTTCAACAAGATCGCGCCGTACTACATGTATCCGGGCTGGTGGGAAGGCGGGCCGCAAACCTCGGCCTATGTCAGCCTCTCCAAGTGGAACGAGCTGCCCGGCAGCTACAAGCGGATCATCGAGGCAGCCTCCGCGAACGCCCAGACCTGGATGGTGTCCAAGTACGACGCCGAGAATCCCAAGGCCCTGCGCGAGCTGGTGGCGGGCGGCACGAAGCTGCTGCAGTGGCCGACACCCATCATGGAGTCGGCGTTCGCTGTATCGAACGACATCTATGCCGAGCTGTCGGCGAAGAGCCCGAAGTTCAAGAAGGTCTACGACAATTGGCGGCCTTTCCGGAACGAGGAGGTCCTGTGGTTCCGCGTGGCTGAGGGTTCGTTCGACACCTTCATGGCCCGCATGTCCGCGGCCAACAAACTGTAGGCCTCTTCCGGTTTGGGCGGCGGAAAAGCCCCTCTTCGGAGGGGCTTTTTTGCGGCCCTTTGCCAAGGGCGCTGCTGCGTGCCAGTCTGATTCCGCTGGGTGGAATCAACGCTCGGTGTACAAAAAAATCCCTAGGGAGGGACATCATGCAACGTCGCAAGTTCATCAGTACGGCCGGCATCGGTGCAGCGGCCACCACCGCTGCCATGGCCGCGCCAGCTCTCGCGCAGGGACTGCCGGAGTTGAAGTGGCGTCTGACGTCGAGTTTCCCCAAGTCACTCGACACGCTTTACGGCGGCGCCGAGCTCTTCTGCCGACGGGTGGGCGAGATCACCGACGGCAAGTTCAAGATCACGCCGTTCGCCTCCGGCGAGATCGTTCCGGGCTTCCAGGTGCTGGACGCCGTGCAGAACGGAACCGTCGAGATGGGGCAGACTGCGGCCTACTACTACATCGGCAAGGACATCACGTTCACCTTCGACACCGCCGTGCCGTTCGGCCTGAACAGCCGCCAGCACGTCGCGTGGTGGATGCATGGCGGTGGCCGCCAGGCGATGGATGAGTTCTACAAGGACTACGGTGTCGTCGGTCACCTGATGGGCGGCACCGGGGCACAGATGGGTGGCTGGTACCGCAAGGAGATCAAGACGGTCGACGACCTCAAGGGTCTCAAGTTCCGCGTCGGCGGTTTTGCCGGCCAGATCCTCAGCAAGCTCGGCGTCGTCGCCCAGCAGATTCCGGGCGGCGAGATCTATCCGGCGCTGGAGAAAGGCACGATCGACGCGGCCGAGTGGGTCGGCCCCTATGACGACGAGAAGCTGGGCTTCAACAAGGTGGCGCCGTACTATTACTACCCTGGCTGGTGGGAGGGCACTGGCATGGGCACCGCCTACATCAACCAGCGGCAATGGGCCGGCCTGCCGCCGGCATACCAGAAGGCGATCGAGGTGGCGGCCGATGAGGTCACCCTCTGGATGCTCGCAAAGTACGACAACGGCAATCCGGCGGCACTGCGCCGTCTCGTGGCGAGCGGCGTCAAGATCCTGCCGTTCCCGACGCCGGTGCTCGAAGCCTGCTTCAACGCCACCAACGAAGTGTGCAACGAGATCGTCGCCAAGAACCCGAAGTTCAAGAAGGTCTGGGATATCTGGAAGCCCTACCGGTCGGAGCAGGTGTTGTGGTCGCGCATAGCGGAAGGTGGTTTCGACGGCTTCATGGCGCGCATGTACGGCGCCGGAAAAGTCTGAGCATCGATTGCTTGCATGAAGGGAAGCCCCACCTCGGCGGGGCTTCTTTTTTGGGCAATTCGCCGCGCCGCGAACATTGCAAACTTTTAACGAATGCAACGCGGGTGTAGCGCTTTCCAAACCGAATTCCGCATGCCAGTCTCGCTGCGCTAAAGAGGCCATGAGGGCCTCTCATTGGGAGGTTGATTAAGATGAAGCGTAGAAAATTCATCAGGACCGCGGGCGTGGGTGCCGCGGGCGTTGCTGCGGTATCGACGGTTGCCGCGCCGGCGATCGCGCAGGGGATGCCGGAAGTTAAGTGGCGTCTGACGTCGAGTTTCCCGAAGTCGCTCGACACGCTGTACGGCGGTTCCGAGCTCTTCTGCAAGATCATCGGCGAGATGTCCGACAACAAGTTCCAGATCCGTCCCTTCGCTGCCGGCGAAATCGTCCCGGGCCTACAGGTCGCCGACGCCGTTCAGAACGGCACCGTCGAGGCTGGCCAGACCGCGGCCTACTACTACTTCGGCAAGCATCCGAACTTCGTGTTCGAGACCGGCCTGCCGTTCTCGATGAATCAGCGCCAGTACTATGCCTGGCTGGAGTTCGGTGGCGGCCATGAGCTGATCAACGATTTCTACAAGGAGTACAATTTCCGCTCCTTCACCTTCGGCGGCACGGGCTGCCAGATGGGCGGCTGGTTCCGCAAGGAAATCAAGTCGATGGACGACATGAAGGGTCTGAAGTTCCGAGTCGGCGGCTTCGCCGGCCTGATCCTGACGCGCCTCGGCGTGGTGCCGCAGCAGATCGCCGGCGGAGATATCTATCCGGCGCTCGAGAAGGGCACGATCGACGCCTGCGAGTGGGTCGGTCCGTACGATGACGAGAAGCTCGGCTTCAACAAGGTCGCCAAGTACTACTACTACCCCGGCTGGTGGGAAGGCGCGTCGGTCGGCTCGCTCTACGTCAACAACGACGCCTGGGCGAAGCTGCCGAAGGCCTACCAGAGCATGATCGAGGCCGCGTCAGGCCGCGTCACCTCGTGGTTGGTGCCGAAGTACGATGCCGGCAACCCGCCCGCGCTGCGTCGCCTGGTGGCGGCCGGCACCGAGCTGCGGCCGTTCCCGCGTGCCGTGCTCGAGCCCTGCTTCCTCGAGGCCTACAAGTACTACGACGAGCTGTCGGCCAAGGATCCGAAGTTCAAGAAGATCTATGACAGCCTGAAGGCGTTCCGTGCCGACGAGAACCTGTGGTTCCGCGTCGCCGAGAACACCTTCGACAACTTCAACTTCTCGATGTCGGCCCAGGGGCGCTAGGACCGGCCGCTAAGAGAAGAACCAGCAAAGAGAAAGCCCCGCCTGTGAAGGCGGGGCTTTTTTGTTGGCTACGCGGCGCGCCCTAGTTCTTGGGCGGTGCGCCGAAAATTGGCGGCGGCGCATCGTCGCTCGGCGGGGCCTGGATCTCGATCTTGACCTTGCTCGGATCGAGGCCATGCGGCTTGTCGAGGAAGTATGTCACGGTCTGCGGGACGGCGATCACGATCGCCACCATGACGAGCTGCAGGATCACCCAGGGGATCGAGCCCCAGTAGATGTCCGAACTCTTCACCTCCTTGGGGGCAACGCTGCGCAGGTAGAACAGGGCGAAGCCGAAGGGTGGGTGCATGAACGAGGTCTGCACGTTGACGCAGATCATGACGCCGAACCAGATCAGCGCCGCATCGGCGCCGACTACCGGCGCCAGCAGCTTCTGGGCTACCGGCGACAGCATCGGAACGATGATGAAGGCGATCTCGAAGAAGTCGAGGAAGAAGGCCAGGAAGAACACGAAGATGTTGACGACGATCAGGAAGCCCCAGACGCCACCGGGCAGGCCGCTCAGCAGATGCTCGACCCAGTGCCCGCCGTCGACGCCCGCGAAGGAGATCGAGAAGCAGGTGGCGCCGACCAGGATGAAGGCGACCATCGCGGTGATACGCATCGTCGCCTGGAAGGCCTGGACGATGAGGTCGCGCAGCTC
>CAYRBQ010000140.1:0-8435 GCA_964422305.1 uncultured Reyranella sp.
AAGACGAAGATCCTGAGTGCCGTGATCTGGCTCACCGACATCGCCGACTTCGCCGCCATGAACGCGGTGTGGGATGCCTGGGTGGTGCCCGGCCAGACGCCGGCCCGTGCCACCGTGCAGGCGCGGCTGAACGACCCGAAGATGAAGGTCGAAATCATGGTCGTCGCCGCGATCTAGCTCTGAAAATCGGGCTAGCCTCTGCTAAGGTCGGCGCCGCCTGGAGCCAACGAGGAGAGGAGAAGACAATGAGCGTCAAGCGTATCAATGCCGGTCCGCGCATGAGCAGTGCCGTGGTGCACGGCGACACCGTCTATCTCGCCGGCCTGACCGCCGACGACACCAAGGCCGACGTCAAGGGCCAGACGGCGCAGATCCTGGCCAAGATCGACAAGTTCCTGGCCGACGCGGGCACCGACAAGTCGAAGATCCTGTCGGCCAACATCTGGCTGACCGACATCACGACCTGGAGCCAGATGAACGAGGTGTGGGACGCCTGGGTGGCCCCCGGCAACACGCCGGCCCGCGCCACCGTCGAGGCCAAGCTCGCCAATCCCGCCCTCAAGGTCGAGATCATGGTGCAGGCGGCGAAGTAGGCTTTCGCCTCTCGCCAAGGATGAAGGGCCGGCACTGCCGGCCCTTTTTCATTCCGGGAGTGGCGGCAGTTCCGAACCACTGCGGCGGCGGGGCGGTGACATCACCGGACCATGACCTAGTGTTTCCACTACGTGCGCGCTTCGGGTGTGCATGGCAGCGAGGTCGCGATGAGCAGTTCCCTGGTGTCGGGTTGCACTGTCCCTGTTCACGTGCGCGAATTTTCCCTGTTCCGGCGACGAATCTCCCTGTTCCAATTCCCTGTTCTGCGGGGCCGCCACAGCGAGAAAGGCCTGATCTGCCTGCACTTTGACCGAGTCAGCGCTCGTTATTCACGACAACAGTGTGCGGCGCATGCGGCGTCACCGTCCAATTGATCGGAGAGCAGCGCGGGATCGTCGCGATCCGTGCGGCTCAGGTATTGCCGGTGACCCGCAGCACGAACCTGATCACGCCGTCGAAGGCATCGGACAGCAGCCAGTTGAGGACGTTGAGGTTGATGCCGAGCTGGCTGCCGATCAGCGGCAGGATGAACAGCAGGCCGATGATGATGACCATGCCGTAGCGCTCGAGCTTGGCGAGCGGCACGGCCAGGAAATCGGGCAGCAGGCCGACGGCGACGCGGCCGCCATCGAGCGGCGGCAGCGGCAGCATGTTGAAGACGGCGAGGATGACGTTGAGGATGATCGTATTGCGCAGATTGTCCACCACCCATGGGATGGACTGGGCCGGCAGAAAGGGCACCAGGTGGGCGAGGAGGCCGGCGGCAAGCGCGAGAGCGATGTTGATGCCGGGACCGGCCGCCGCCACCAGCACCATGTCCTGCCGAGGATTTTTGAGCATCCGGAAGTTCACCGGCACCGGCTTGGCGTAGCCGAACAGGAACGGCGCATGCGTCAGCAACAGGATACCGGGCAGCAGGATCGTGCCGAACGGATCGACATGCTTCAGCGGATTGAAAGTGACGCGACCCAGCCGTTCGGCGGTCGGATCGCCGCGCTTGGAGGCGACGTAGGCGTGCGCCGCCTCGTGCAGAGTGATCGCCAGCAGGGCAGGGATGATCCAGGTCGAGGCGGTGTACAGCGTCGACAGCAACTGCTCGTTCATGATGGTTCCCGGCGATCGGCGCGTGGGGCTGCGCGACCGACGCCTGTTCTGGTTTGCTAGTTGATCGGCCCGATGATCTTGCCGGGATTCATGATGTTGTCGGGATCGAGCGCCTTCTTGATCGAGCGCATCAGCGACATCGCCTCGCCGTGCTCCTCGTAGAGGTACTTGATCTTGCCGATCCCGACCCCGTGCTCGCCCGTGCAGGTGCCGCCGAGGTTCTGCGCGCGGGCGATCATGCGGTCGTTGAGCGCCTCGGCGCGCGGCAGGTAGGTGGGGTCGTCCGGGTTCACCATCATGGTGAGATGGAAGTTGCCGTCGCCGACATGGCCCACGATCGGCGCGTAAAGGCCGGTCTTCACGATGTCTTTCTGCGTCTCGAGAATGCATTCGGCGAGGTTGGAGATCGGCACGCAGACGTCGGTCGCCCACATGCCCCAGCCCGGTCGGGCGGCCTTGGCGGCCCACGCCGCGTCGTGGCGCGCCTGCCACATCTTGCTGCGCTCCTCGGCCTGGTTGGTCCAGGCGAAGCCGCCGCCGCCGTGTTCGGCCGCGATCGCCTGCACCATCTCGGCCTGCTCCTTCGTGCCGGCCTCGGTGCCGTGGAACTCGAGCAGCAGCAGGGTCTTGTTGGGGAGCGTGAGCTTCGAATACTTGTTCACAGTGTCGACGGTCTCGGTGTCCATCAGCTCGATGCGCGCGACCGGGATGCCCGACTGGATCGTCTGGATCACGGTATTGACCGCGCCTTCGAGGCTCTCGAACGCGCAGGTCGCGGCGACCATCGATTCGGGGATGCCGTAGAGACGCAGCGTGATCTCGGTGATGACGCCCAGCGTCCCCTCCGAGCCAACGAACAGCTTCACGAGGTCATAGCCCGCGCTGGACTTGCGGGAGCGGCGGCCGAGCCGCATCAGGCGGCCGTCCGGCGTCACGACCTGCAGCGACAGCACGTTCTCGCGCATCGTGCCGTAGCGCACGGCGTTGGTGCCCGAGGCGCGGGTGCTGGTCATGCCGCCGATCGAGGCGTCGGCGCCGGGATCGATCGGGAAGAAGAGACCGGTCGCGCGGATGTATTCGTTGAGCTGCTTGCGCGTGACGCCGGGCTGCACGACCACGTCGAGGTCGGCCTCGTTGACCTGCAGCACCCGGTTCATGCGGCTGACGTCGAGCGAGATGCCGCCGTTCGGCGCACTGATATGGCCCTCCAGCGAGGTGCCGGTGCCGAAGGGGATGATCGGCGTCTTGTGGCGGCCACAGAGCTGCACGATCTGCTGCACCTCCTCGGCCGACTCGGCGAAGACCACGGCGTCGGGCAGGTGGGCCTCGTGATACGAAATGTCCTTGCCGTGCTGCTCGCGCACGGCATGCGCGGTGCTCACGCGGTCGCCGTAGAGCTTCTTCAGCTCGGCGATGGTGGCGTCGACTCCGGGGGCTTTGACCTGGGCCGTGTGTTGAGCCTGATGGGCGGCCATGCTTGTTCTCCTAGCCTGTGGCGGTTGGATACGCTCAAATGGACCCAAAGCCAACCTCGAGGAAACGCCCGCCATGCGCGACGTCTATGTGATCGGCACCTACACGACCGCCTTCAAGAAGCATCCCGGCATGAGCTTCGGCGACCTCGCGCGCGAGGCTTATATGGGTACGCTCTCGGACGCCGGCATGAAGAAGGGCGCCGACATCGAGTCGGGCTGGCTGGGCAATTGCGGCATGGGCTTCTGGGGCCAGAACTCGATCCGCGGCCAGGCGCTGTTCCAGCCGCTGGTCGAGGAGGGGCTGTTCCCCGAGCGGGTGCCGATGTTCAACGTCGAGAACGCCTGCGCCACCGCCTCGACCGCCTTCATGGGGGCGTGGAAGGACGTGCTGGCCGGCACGCACGAGCTCTCCTTCTGCATCGGGATCGAAAAGCTCTTCAGCCCCGACGCGCCGGAGCGCACCGCGGGCCTGTTCAACCAGGGCTACATCACCAGCCAGCACGATCGGCTGGTCGAGGAGATGAACCGGGTGGGCAAGATGGTGGGCTCGGAGTTCAAGCCGGGAGACGATCGCACCATCTTCATGGACACCTACGCCATGCAGGCCAAGTGGCACATGTGGAAGTACGGCACGACGCAGGCGCAGATCGCGGCCGGCGCGGCCAAGAACCACAATTACGGCGCGCTGAACGAGAAGGCGCAGTACCGCTTCCAGATGACGACGCAGTCGGTGCTGGAGGACCGGCCGGTCTCGTATCCCCTGACGCGCGCCATGTGCGCGCCGATCGGCGATGGCGCGGCGGGCGCGCTGCTCTGCTCCAAGGAATATCTCGAGAAGCTGCCGAAGGAAGTGCGCGAGCGTGCGGTCAAGATCGCGGGCGTCGGTTTCTCCGGCGGCATGTATCGCGAGCTCGATCAGCCCGGCCTGACCCGCGCCGCCGCCGACAAGGCCTACAGGATGGCGGGGATGGGGCCTGAGGACATCGACGTGGCCGAGGTGCACGACGCCACCAGCTTCTGCGAGATCTACCAGTGCGAGATGCTGCGCTTCTGCCCCGAAGGCGAGGGCGGCAGGTTCGTCGAGTCGGGCGCCACCGGTCCCGGCGGCAAGCTGCCGGTCAACACCTCGGGCGGCCTCGTCTCCAAGGGCCATCCGGTGGGCGCCACCGGCCTCTCGATGCTGGCCGAGCTCACCACGCAGCTCCGCGGCGAGGCCGGCCCGCGCCAGGTGAAGGGTGCGGAAATCGCACTGGCCGAGAACGGCGGCGGCGTCATCGGCATGGAAGAAGCCGTAGCGTCCGTGGTGATTCTCCAGCGCACTTGAAACCGGCGGGCCAATTCCAACATGGTGTCTCCCGGTAGAAGACAAGGGGAGACACCGGAATGACCATCCGCTTCGACAATCGCGTCGCCATCGTCACGGGCGCGGGCAACGGGCTCGGCCGCGCGCATGCGCTGCTGCTGGCGAGCCGCGGCGCCAGGGTGGTGGTGAACGATCCGGGCGGTGCGGTGGATGGGAAAGGCGGCAATCATGCCGCCGCCGACCAGGTCGTGGCCGAGATCAAGGCGGCGGGCGGGCAGGCCGTGCCGAACTACGATTCGGTCGCCGACCCCAAGAGCGCGGCCGACATCGTCAAGACCGCGGTCGACAGCTTCGGCACCGTCGACATCGTCGTGAACAATGCCGGCGTGCTGCGCGACAAGACCTTCCACAACATGACGACCGAGGATTTCGACTTCGTCGTGAAGGTGCATTTCCTCGGCACTGCCTACGTGACGCACGCCGCCTGGCCGATCCTGCGCGCCAAGGCCTATGGTCGCGTCGTCGTCACCTCGTCGAACTCGGGCATCTACGGCACGTTCGGCCAAGCCAACTACGGCGGCGCCAAGCTCGCGGTCGTGGGCTTCATGAACTCGCTGCGGCTGGAAGGCCAGAAGTACAACATCATGGTCAACGCGCTGGCACCGATCGCCGCCACGCGCATGACCGAGAGCCTGATGACTCCCGAGGTGCTGGAGAAGCTCCGGCCCGAATACGTCTCCCCGATGGTGGCCTGGCTCTGCAGCGAGCAGTGCCAGCGCACCGGCGACATCTGGAGCGCGGGCGCCGGCTCCTTCGCGCGCATCGAGTATCGCGAGGCCGAGGGCTTGCGCATCGCGGACCGCGCGCCGACGCCCGAGGACGTGGCGGATAACATCGACAAGATCGCCGACGTCTCGGCCTCTCGGGTGTTCCGCACCTCCGGCGAGGAAGTCGCCGCCGTCGTGAGCGGCTCCTGAGCCGAGCGGCTTCAGCCCCCGACCGCCTCGCGCCCGTGGCCGACTGGCTGCAGCGCGAGGGCAGGCTCGTCCGCACGCCCGCGAGCTTCATCGAGCAGCTCATGAACCGCGTGCTGGCGGCGGGGCTGCCGCTGTGGCGGATGTATGTCGGCCTGCAGCTCATCCATCCTCAGCTCCAGGCGATGGGCTACCTGTGGAGGCGCGGCGAGCCGGTCGAATCGATCGCACGGGCCTACGGCGTGCAGTTCACGTCGGCCTATATCGGCAGCCCGCTCAAGGAGGTGCGCGACTCCGGCCAGCCGGTGCGCTACCGGCTCGACCGCCTGACCGGTGACCATCACTCCGTGCTGCACGAGGTCCGCGAGGGCGGCGGCACGGACTATTACTCGCTACCCATGCATATCCGCCGCGACGGGCCGATGCCGGTGGTCGCCTTCGCGACCGATGCGAAGGCGGGCTTCGGCGAGCAGGACATCGACGACCTCACGCGCCTCGTCGACCTTATGGGCGCGGTGACCGAGATGCATATCGAGGAGAGCGTCGCCAACACCGTCACCGACACCTATCTCGGCCACCAGATCGGCCAGAGGGTGCTGAACGGCGCGATCCGCCGCGGCGAAGGCGAGGAGATCCGCGCAGTCCTGTGGTTCTCCGACCTGCGCGACTTCACCGGCCTCAACGAGCGCCTGCCGCCCGACCAGGTGCTGGAGCTCCTGAACAACTACTTCCAGCTCGTGGGCGATGCGCTCGCCAGGCACGGCGGCGAGATCCTGAAGTTCATCGGCGACGGCATCATGGGCTACTTCCCGGCCGAGGACGCGCTGTTCATGCCAATGGTCACTGCCGCCGCGCTCGATGCCGCCCGCCAGCTCATCGCCGACGCCGATGCCGCCAACGAGGCGCGCGCGTCCGCCGGCGCCGAGCCGATGCGCTTCGGCATCGGCCTGCATGTCGGCACGGTGACCTTCGGCAATGTCGGCACCGAGGACCGGCTCGACTTCACGGTGATAGGCTCGGCGGTCAACCGCGCCTCGCGGCTCGAGGGCCTGACCAAGGCGCTGGGTGTACGGGTCTGTGCCTCGGCCGAATTCAACGCCGACTGTCCGCGGCCCATGAAGTCGCTGGGCAAGCATCGGCTGCGCGGCGTGCGCGAGCCCGTGGAGATCTATACACTCCCAGATTGAGTATCCTGGGGGTGATTAGATGACGGACAGCACCTCTTCCTGGAAATGGCCACGCATCATCGCGGTCTTGGTCTTCATTGCCTGTGCCATCATCGCGGCAATCGTGCGGACACCGCCCGCCTATATCAGCCTTGCCGTCATCTTCGTCTTTTGCGTCATGATGGCATTCGTCAGTGTCGGCACGCCGCGGTACTACGCCGTCGGCGCCTTCGTCGTGGCGGCGATCCTCGTGGGCGCCGAAATCTCCCGTCAACCATCCTGGGATGTGAAGAAAGGAGATTTCCTGAAGCTAGCGGTGCCGGCCGCGTTGTTCGGCGTCTCGATGCTGTTCTGGGCGGAGCGTGACGATCCGGGACATTGGGTGAAGAACGTGGCGGGCATCCTCGCCGCCGCCGCCATCGCGACCATCATCTATGCCTGCCTATTCGGCGACTATACGGGCTTCTTCACAAGCCCATGGGTGTGGGGCGTCGGTCTCGTCGCCATGGCCGGCTTGGCAAGGGCCGCCGGCAAGGCATGGCAATGGCCGCTCTCGATCCTGGCGGTCGCTGCGATGGCCGCCATTCTCGTTCGTCGCAGCTATGCCGACCTGCCCGACCGGCTGGCGGGCTGGATCGCGCAGGCCGCCGATTGGGCCCATACGGCAAAGATCTGGCCGATCGCCGTGGCGGCTGCGATCTGGCTGCTGTTCTGCCTCCAGGAGCGTGCCGGCCGCCAACAGGTCCTGACCGGCCTGGCAGTGGTCGTCCTTGCCGGCATCATGGGGCGGGAACTCTGGATGCTGATCGGCGAATAGGCGGGCGTCTCAGACCTGGTTCTTCCAGCTTTCGATCCAAGTGAGGGCTTCCTCGTCCGGCAGCGGCTGCGTCGAGGCGTCGACCTCGAGCCGGTCGCCGACCTTCATCGCGCCGCAGGTCTCGAGCACCTCGTCGACCTTCTTGCCGGCGCCGCAGAACGTGTCCTGGTAGGTCATGTCGCCCAGCGCGATGACGCCGTAGCGATGACCCGACAGGTCGGGCTTGTCGCGCTGCAGGGTCTCGACCAGTGGCAGGATGTTGGTCGGGATGTCGCCCGAGCCGTGCGTGGCGCAGACCACGAGGAGCACGTCGTGCGCCTGCAGGTCGGCGGTCGTCGCGGCCGAGTCGGTCACGTCGACCGCATGGCCGGCACCCTTCAGCACGGGCTTCAGCGCGTCGGCCACCATCTGGGCATTGCCCGATTCGGTGCCGACCAGGATCAGGATCGTGGACATCGCCCCCGGACATACGGGAGGGCGTGCCGCCATGCGACGCGACCGGATGGCGCGGGGCCCGTGCACCATGCCAGTCTCGGCCGCCATGGAAGAAACACCCGTCCTGTCCGCCCTCGAGGGCGGCGTCCTGACCCTTACCCTCAACCGGCCGCAGCGGCTCAACGCCATGAGCCCGCAGCTCATCGAAGCCCTGATCGCCGAGCTGAAGCGCGCCCGCGACGACGCCTCCATCCGCACCGTCCTGCTGACCGGCACCGGCCGCGGCTTCTGCGCCGGCGCCGATCTCGCGGGCCCCGGCCCGGGAGACCCAGTGGGCGACGCCAAGCCCTCGGGCGAGCGCGATGTCGGTGCCGCCATGGACCGCATCTTCAACCCGCTGATCCGCGCCATGCGGGCGCTCCCCAAGCCCATCGTCGCGGCGGTGAACGGCGTGGCGGCGGGCGGCGGCGCCAACCTGGCGCTGGCCAGCGACATCGTGATCGCGGCCCGCTCGGCCCGCTTCGACCAGGCCTTCGTGCGCATCTCGCTGATCCCCGATCTCGGCGG
>CAYRBQ010000141.1:0-8377 GCA_964422305.1 uncultured Reyranella sp.
GGCCGGCGGGTGCTGCGGCTCATCGAGGCGAGCGGGGTAACGTTGCGGTTCGCCGGCCGTGACGTGCGCGGGCTGGGTCGCGGCGACCTCCGCGATCTCCGCCGCAACATGCAGATCATCTTCCAGGATCCATATGCCTCGCTGAATCCGCGCCTCACCGTAGGCGAGGCGCTGGCCGAGCCCCTGCGCCTGCACGGGCTCGCCTCCGGAGCGGCGCTGCAGCGGCGTATCGAGGAGCTGCTGGCCGAGGTCGGTCTCTCGGCCTGGCACGCGCTGCGCTATCCGCACGAATTCTCCGGCGGCCAGCGCCAGCGCATCGGCATCGCCCGGGCGCTGGCCTCGCAGCCCAAGCTGATCGTCTGCGACGAGCCGGTGTCGGCGCTCGACGTCTCGATCCAGGCGCAGGTCATCAACCTGCTGCAGGATCTCAAGACCAAGCTCGGCCTCTCCTACATCTTCATCGCCCACGATCTCGCCGTGGTGCGGCACATCTCCGATCGTGTCGCGGTCATGTATCTCGGCAAGATCGTCGAACTGGCGCCCAAGCGCAGCCTGTTCGCCATGCCGCGCCATCCCTATACACAGGCGCTTCTCTCGGCCGTGCCGGTGCCCGACCCGACGGCCCAGCGAGCCCGCATCCGGCTGGCGGGCGACGTGCCGAGCCCGCTCAATCCGCCCAAGGGCTGCCGCTTCCACACGCGCTGTGCCCACGCCCGGGATCGCTGCAAGGTCGAGGAGCCATTGCTGCGACCGGTGGGCGCGCAGGGTCAGGTCGTGGCCTGCCACTATGCCGAGACGATCGTGCCGCCGGCGCTGGTGCCGGAGAACGATCCGCCCTACGCGCGCCGTCTCGCGGCGCTGCGCAAGCTCAAGGCGGCTTAGGCGTCGGGGACGCCCGACGTCGTCGAATATTCGAAGTGCAGCGGCGTCTCGGGATGGATCAGCGCGTAGGCCGACCGCGCGGCGATCGCCGCCTCGGCGAAGCCCGTCAGGATCAGCTTCAGCTTGCCGGGATAGGTGACCACGTCGCCCACGCCGAAGATGCCCCTCTTGCTGGTCGCCGCCGTCGCGGGATCGACCTCGAGCTGGTTGCGCTCCAGCGCCAGGCCCCACTCGGCAATGGGGCCGAGCGACATGGAAAGGCCGAAGAACGGCAGCAGCACGTCGGCTTCGATCTTCTTCGTGGCACCGTCGAGCGTCGCGACGGTCACGGCGCTGAGCTGGCCGTTACGGCCTTCGAGCCCGTGGAGCTGGTAGGGCACCACGAGGTCGACCTCGCCGGCCTTGGCGAGCGCCTTGAGCTTGGCCTCGCTGTCGGGCGCGGCGCGGAACCGGTCGCGGCGATGGATCACCGACACGCGCTCGGCCACCTCGGCGAGGGACAGCGCCCAGTCGACCGCGGTGTCGCCGCCGCCTGCGATCACGATGCGCTTGCCGCGGAAGGTCTCGCGCTGGGTCACATAGTAGAAGACGCTCTTGCCTTCGTAGGCCTCGATGCCCTCGAGCGGCGGCCGGTTGGGGCCGAAGGCGCCGACACCCGCGGCAACGATCACGGCGTGCGCCTGGATCACCGTCCCCGTCGAGGTCGTCACGCGCCAAAAGCCGCCGGTCAGCGGCTCCAGCGACTGGACCTGCTGGCCGAGATGGTAGGTCGGGCGGAAGGCCGCGGCTTGCGCCTTCAGCCGCACGATCAGCTCGGCCGCCTCGATGCGGGGGAAACCCGGAATGTCGTAGATCGGCTTCTCGGGATAGAGCGCCGTGCACTGGCCGCCGGCATCGTCGAGCGCGTCGACCACGTGGCAGTCGAGCTTGACCATGCCGCATTCGAATACCGCGAACAGGCCGACCGGCCCTGCGCCCACGATGACGACGTCGGTCTGGTGCGTGTGTCCGTTGGCCATGGTCCTAAACTGGTGCAGCCGCCGCGCAAATGAAAGGCCCCCGGCCATGCCGCTCGCGGGGCACGGAACCGGGGGCCGGAATTGGTAGCTGGGGGCGGACTTGAACCGCCGACCCCGGCATTATGAGTGCCGTGCTCTAACCAGCTGAGCTACCCAGCCATGGGTGGGGGCGCTTTTATGCGGCCGGGGCGCGGGGTGTCAAGAAAGCCCACGGCCGCAGCCGTCAGGCGGAGATGGCCGTCCCGTCGAGCCGATCCACGGGCAGGCCGAGGAAATCGAGGATGGTCGGCGCGATGTCGACCAGGCTGGTGCGGCGCTCGATCGGCCCTTTTCCATACGCCGGATGCACGAGGGTGAGGAAAGGCCGCGTCTCGCTCGGGCCGAGGCCGCCGTGATGACCACATCCGATCGCGGGCTTTCCCTCCCCGTCCTCGACCAGCCAGCGCGAGCCCACGACGCCGTAGCCGTTGGTCTCGGCACGACGAGACGTATCGATCGCGGCGAACAGGCTGTCCCCCGACAGACCTGTGGCCGCGAGGTCGGCGCCGGTCAGGATCTCGCCCACCCACGGCTCGCGCTGCATGGCAGGCAGCACGCACTCCACCGAAGGCCGCACCGACTCATGGGCATAGATCAGGCCCGACGTGCCCTGCGAGGCGACGGCGACGCGTCCGTCGGCCACCTCGGCTTCAAGGCCGTTGGCCGACAGCCACTTCCCGATATGGATCGACCGGCTGATCGTCTCGTGCCCGTGGTCCGAACCGATGACGAGCAGCGTGTCGAACCGGTCTTCCTCCTCCTGGATCGCCTCGACCACCTTGCCGACCAGGCCGTCCGTCACCCGCAGCGCATTGAGGTGTGCCGGCGAGCCCAGCGGATCGTAGTGCGTCGTCAGATCGGGGTTGGCGAGCCAGAGGACGGCGAGCGCGAAGTCGGGCGATGGCACGACCTCCGTGCAGAAGCGGCGGGCCGTGGCGATGTCGCCGTCGAGGTCGTGGCTGACCGCGAGATGGGCATCGCCGGTGAGGGGAGCGCCGCCGACGCCGAACGATCCGGAGCGATGCAGCACGGTGCCGAAATGGTCGGGGTCGAGGAAGTAGGCCGCGCCCGCCGACACGTTGGAATAGGCGATCTGGCCGCCGTGCGGCGCGAGGCGCTCGGCGAGCGTCTGCACATGCAGCGTCTTGCCGGTGACGCGGCGCATCGTGTCGCGAAAGGACGGCGCGCCGGCATTGTGCACCACCAGTCTGCCGTCCTCGAGCAGCGCCATCTGGTTGCCCGCGAGACCGTGCCGGCCGGGATAGCAGCCGGTTGCGATCGACGCGGCAGAAACGCGCGTCACGGAGGGAAACACCGCGCGATGGTCGGCGGCACTGCGATGGTTGGCCTGCAGCGAGGCCAGGGTCGGAGTCAGGACCGGTGAGATCCATTCCGTCCCGAGCCCGTCGCAGACGATGAGGATGGCGCGGCGGCGGCGAGGCGCGTTCATGGCCGGATGATAGACGACGGCGCGGCGATCGACAGGCTCATTCGGGCTGAATGCCGGCCGATGCCACGATGCGGTCGCTCTTCGCGACCTCGTCGCGCACGAAGCTGCGGAACTGCTCGGGCGTGGAGCCGACCGGGATGGCGCCCTGGTCGCGCAACGCCGCCTGCACGTCGGGGGCGGCCAGGGCGGCAACCATGCCCTCGCGCAGCCGCTCGGCGATCGGCTTCGGCGTGCCCTTGGGCAGGGCCACTCCCACCCAGGTGTTGAACTCGTAGCCGGCGTAGCCCAGCTCGGCCATGGTCGGCACGTCGGGCAGCGCCCCGGAGCGCTTGGCCGAGGTGACCGCGAGCGCCCGCAGCTTGCCCGAGCGGACCAGCGGCACCGCGGGCGGCACGCTGCTTACGGCCATGTCGAGATGGCCGCCGACGGCGTCCTGTACCAGCGGGCCCGATCCCTTGTAGGGCACGTGGATGAACTTCACCGACGCCATGCTCGACAGCAGCTCGGCCGCGAGATGCTGCGGGCTGCCGCTGCCGATCGAGCCGTAGCTCACCATGCCCGGCCGGGCGCGCGCGGCATCGACCAGCTCGGGCAGCGTCTTCGTCGACGTGGCCGGCGCCACGAAGACCAGCGGGAAGGCCGCGATCAGGCTCACCGGCTCGAAGTCGGTGCGCGGGTCGTAGCTCATGGTCTTGAACAGGCTGGCGTTGATCGCCATCTCGCTCGCCGCGCCGAACAGCACCGTATAGCCGTCGGGTGCCGCCTTCGCGACCGACGCCGCGCCGATCATGCCGGTGGCGCCCGGCTTGTTCTCGATCACCACGGACTGGCCCAGGAACTCCGAAAGCCGCTGCGCCATCGCGCGGCCGGTGATGTCGGTGCCGCCACCCGGCGGATAGGGGATCACCAGCCGCACCGTCTTGGTGGGATAGGTCGCCGGCTCGGCGGCGGCGGCGGAGGCGCCCAGCGTGAGCGCGAGGGTGGCGAAGCGAAGGGAGGAGCGCCGCGAGAGCGGCAACGCGGAACGATCATGTGACATCCGCCTCTTATGCGGAGCCCCCGTGACAGGCCGGTGACGGAGCCTGTGCGCCGCCTACTTTTCCTTCATCGAACGCTCGTCCCACAGGCGGACGATGTAGCCGTCGGGATCGTGCAGCTCGGCGCCATAGCCCCAGAAATTCTTCTGTGGGCCGTGAGCGAAGGCGACGCCGCGCGCCGACCATGTGGCATGCGTCGCGTCGGTGTCGGCCACCTGGAACCACAGCGCGACCCCGCCCGCCGCCGCGGCGGCTTTCTCCTGGAGGAAGATCGCGAAGCCCTCGCCGTCGTTCAGCGCCACCGTCCGGGTGTCGGGCACCTCGAACTCGACCTCGAGGCCCAGCGTCTCGACCCACCAGGCGCGCGACCGTTCAAGATCGCTCACCGGCAGGTTGAGATGGTCGAGTTTCATCATGTCGGCCTCCGGATGAAACCTCCGCCCAGGACACGGCTGCCGCTCGCGCGGTCGTAGACCACGCAGGCCTGGCCGGGTGAGACGCCGATCTCGGGCTCGGCGAAACGCACCGTCGCGCCCTCTCCCGTCAGCACGATCTCGGCCGGCCGCAGCGCCTGGCTGGAGCGCACGCGCACCTGCACCGGCAGAGGGCCCGCCACGGAGGGACCGATCCAGTTCATGTCGTGCAGGGCTACCTCGCTGCGGCCCAGAGCCGAGCGTGGGCCGACGACGACACGGCGCGTCTCGGGCTCGAGCCTCACGACATAGAGCGGTTCGTTGTCGGTTCCCTCGCGCTCGCCGAGCGCCAGGCCGCGGCGCTGGCCCACGGTGAAGCGCACGATGCCTTCGTGGCGGCCGACGACAGCGCCGGCCATGTCGACGATGTCGCCCGCCTCGACCGCCTCGGGCCGGAGCTTCTGCACCACCGACGCATAGTCGCCGTTCGGCACGAAGCAGATGTCCTGGCTGTCGGGCTTGTCGGCGACGGCGAGGTCGAAGCGCTCGGCCAGCGCCCGCGTCGCGCTCTTGGGCAGGTCGCCCAAGGGAAAGCGCAGGAAATCGAGCTGCTCGGCCGTCGTGCCGAAGAGGAAGTAGCTCTGGTCGCGCGCCGGATCGGCGCCGCGATGCAGCTCCGGCCCGGCCTCCCCCATCACGCGGCGCACATAGTGGCCCGTCGCCAGCGCCTCGGCGCCGAGCTCGCGCGCGGTCCGCAGCAGGTCGCGGAACTTCACGGTTCGGTTGCAGGCGATGCACGGCACCGGCGTCTCGCCCCGCGCATAGGCGTCGGCGAAGGAGTCCATCACCTCGGCACGGAAGCGGCTCTCGTAGTCGAGCACATAGTGCGGGATGGCGAGCCGCTCTGCCACCTGGCGTGCGTCCTGGATGTCCTGGCCGGCGCAGCAGGCGCCCGCTTTCCCGACCGCCATGCCATGGTCGTAGAGCTGCAGGGTGACACCCACCACGTCGTAACCCTGCTCCTTGAGCAGTGCCGCCGTCACCGACGAATCGACGCCGCCCGACATCGCAACCACTACGCGGGTGTCGCCGGGCGCCTTGTCGAGACCGAGGGAATTTCGGGCCATTTCGCGGCTTATATAGGCTCCGCGCGACGCCCCCGCCAGACGGTCCGCCGACCGCCTAGTCGCGGCGGTAGCCGGTGTCGCGCACGACCTTGGCGACGCCGTTGCGGTCGTAGACGATCACGGCGCGGTCGCCCATCTGGATGTCGCCGTCGTCGTATTGCGCGACGGTGACGCGCTGGCCGTCGTCGCGCTGCAGGGTGACCTCGATGCCGCGACGGCTGGAATTCTGGTCGATCGCGGTGCCGGCGACACCGCCCGCCACCGCGCCGAGCAGGCCGCCGACCACGGCCCCGCCCACCGAGTTGGTGATCGCACCGCCCGCGATGGCGCCGCCCACCGCGCCGACGCCGCCGCCGATCATGGTGCCGTCGTTCATGCCCGAGCCGCGGCTGCCGCGGACGTTGACCTCGCGGATGCTGACGACGCGGCCCGTCTCGCCGCGATAGGTCGATCCCGACGACGAGGTGTTGACCACGCCCGGCTGCACCGCGCCGCTGCTGCCGTTGCAGGCGCTGAGGCCGCCGACGAGAAGAAGCGGAACAACAAGGCTCGGAAGCCACTTGCCGAGTTTCGGGCCGGACATCGGTACGCGTGCCTTTCGTTCGCTATCGATCGGATGAAACGCCAGGGATCAGTCGGGGTTGCGAGTGGTATCGCGTACGGCACGGGCCACGCCGCGCTGATCTTGGACGATCTGCACTCTGTCACCGAGCTGCACATCGCCGTCGTCGCGCTGCGCGATGGTGACGTTCTGGCCGTCGTCGCGCTGGACCACGACCTCGATGCCGCGCCCCGCACCCTGCTGCCCGTCATAGATGGCACCAGCGATGCCGCCCGCGACCGCTCCCAGAACGAGGCCGACGATGCTGCCGCCGACGCTCTGGCTGATGAGCGCGCCGGCCGTCATGCCGCCCGCCGCACCCAGCATGCCGCCGGTCATCACGCCACCACCGCCGCCGCGATAGTTGGCGGGCGAACCGCCTTGCATGGCGATCTCGCGGACGGAGACGACGCGACCGCTGCCGAGAGCCGTGGCGTTGGCCGCCGGACCGGCAACGGACCCCTGAGGCATCCCCGGTGGGCCGGCACTCGTGCTGATGATGCCGGGCTGGACCGCATTCGACGCGCAGGCGCCGAGCCCCGCTGCCAGCACCAGCGGCAGCAGCAGTTGACGCACCCTCGTCGCGATCATGGAAATGCCCCTCCCAGCAATTGCCAATCTGGCCCGTATTTTCGACCAAATTGCGGCGTCCAGGATGCCCGAAGGGCTAGTCCCGTTCCTCGATCCAGGCCGCCTGGATGGCCTCCAGGATCTTCTCGTTCGACCGGTTCGGATCGTCCTCGAAGTCCGGCAGCTCCATCACCCAGCGATGCAGATCGGTGAACCGGAGGTTGACGTTGTCGGCGTCCGGGTGCCGCTCCTCGAGCTCGATGGCGATGTCCTGGATATCGGTCCAGCGCAGCTTCTTCGGCATCGCCGCCCCCTACTTGTCGACCATCATGTTGCGGGTCGCCGCCGGGAGCTTCACCACCAGCCCGTCGAGCGCCTCGCTCATCAGGATCTGGCAGCCGAGTCGCGAGGTATGGGTGAGGCCGAAGGCGAGGTCGAGCATGTCCTCCTCGTCGTCGCTGGCCGGCGCCAGCTTCTCGAACCACTCCTTCTCGACCACGACGTGGCAGGTCGAGCAGGCGAGCGAGCCCTCGCAGGCACCCTCGATATCGATGTGGTTGCGGTGGGCGATCTCGAGCACGGAAAGGCCGAGCGGCGCGTCCACTTCCTTGCGCGACCCGTCCTTAAGGATGAACGTCATCTTTGGCATCACAGTCTCTCTAGCAATCCTCTACTCGCCCACCCGGTTCTCGAGCTCGCCCATCGACATGCCCGACAGCGCCTCGCGGATGCCGCGGTCCATGCGCCGCTCGGCGAACGGCTTCACGGTCGCTTCCAGCGCCTCGGCCGCCACATTGATCTCGTCGCGGCTCTCGCCCGCGATCGCCGTCTCGAGGCGCGCACGCGCCGCATCGATGCCGCCACGCTCCTCGACCGACAGCAGGTTGCCGTCCTTGGCGAGCGCCGCGTCGAGCGCGAGCATCCCTCGTTTGGCCTCGACCCTCGCCTCGGTGAGCAGGCGCATCGTCATGTCGGCCTCGGCATTGTCCATGCTGTCGTAGAGCATGTCGGCCATGTCCTCGTGGCTGAGGCCATAGGAAGGCTTCACCTCGACCCTCTGCGCCACGCCGGTCGTGCGTTCCTCGGCCGCAACCGTGAGGAGCCCGTCGGCATCCACGGCAAAGCTCCCGCGGATGCGCGCCGCGCCGGCCGTCATCGGCGGGATGCCGAGGAGCTCGAAGCGTGCGAGGCTCCGGCAGTCGGCAGCCATCTCACGTTCGCCCTGGACCACATGGATCG
>CAYRBQ010000142.1:0-8364 GCA_964422305.1 uncultured Reyranella sp.
TGTGCCGGTTCCGCTCAGGAACTTCGTCGTCGAGTGCACGACCAGCGTCGCGCCGTAGTCGATCGGCTTGCACAGCCAGGGCGTCGCCAGCGTGTTGTCGACGAGAAGGGGAACACCCGCATCCTCGGCGATGCGCGCGATCGCCTCGATGTCGGAGATGACGCCGCCGGGATTGGCCAGGCTCTCGATGAAGAAGGCCTTGGTCTTGTCGGTGACGGCGCGCTTGAAATTGTCCGGCGTGTCGGCGTCGACGATCTTCGCGGTCCAGCCGAATTTAGGATAGGTGTTCTTCATCTGCTGCAGCGAGCCGCCGTAGAGGCGGGAGGCCGCGACGATCTCCGCGCCGGGCGACATCAGCGGGAAGAGGGCGAGTACCTGCGCGGCATGTCCCGACGAGGCGACGGTGCAGCCGCGGCCGCCTTCGAGCGAGGCAAGCCGGGTTTCGAGCGCGGCATTGGTCGGGTTGGTCAGCCGCGAATAAATGAAGCCCACGGTCTGCAGGTTGAACAGCGCCGCGGCGTGATCGGCGTCTTCGAAGACGTAGGCCGTGGTCTGGTAGATCGGCTGGGCGCGGGCGCCGGTCGCCGGATCGGGGGCGGCGCCTGCATGCACCGACAGCGTCTCGAAACCGTAGGTCTTGTCGCTCACGGATCTCTCCCGAAATGTCCGGTCACCAGCGGAAATCGATGGAACCGACTTCGCGCCGCTCAGGCTCCCATCAAAGCCGCTTCAAGTCGTTGAAGGGAAGGGCGATTTCGCCGCCGCGACCGCTTTGCGAATGTCCGGCGAAAGCGGACATTGCGGAAATCGACTTCCGCATTCCCTGTCCTGCGCGTCGCTCGCGGGCCGGGATCGGGCAAAATCTCGATAGGAACACATAGGCGTATTCCTACCACGTCGGCGCGGGATCGTCAAACCAGGGAGGCGATGAACTCCACGGCCTGGCGGTCGGAGCGGGCGCGCCAGGTGCCGGCGCGATAGAGGCCGATCAGGCCGTGCGTCATGCCCCAGAGACGGAAGACCGCGCGCTCGCCGTCGGTCGAGGGGCCGACGGCGGCCAACGAGACGGCGGTGACGCGCCGGAAGACCGAGCCCAGCCCGCTGCCTTCCGCGTAGTGCTTGCGGAGCGGCAGCGAGAAGATCAGGTCGTAGAGGTGCGGCTCGTCGAAGGCGAAGCGCGCATAGGCCCGGACGATCGCGCGCGAGTCCGGCGCGTCCAGCCTCTCCAGCGCGGTCGCGAGGCGATCGAAGCCCACCGTCGCGACCTCGACCTTGAGCACGTCCAGCGAGGCGAAATGGCGGTAGAGGGCGCGGTGGTTGACGCCGATGCGGGCGGCCACGGCGCGCAGGGTGAGGGCGTCGCGACCATGCTCGGCGAGCAGGGCGAGGGCGGCTTCGACGGCCGCCGCCCTCGTGTCGCCGTGGTGGAAGGTCGCGCGCTTGGGCCGGCGCGGCACGGTTTCAGTTGCGCCGTCGGGAGACGTGCCAGTCGACCATCATCTCGCCGATCTCGATCCCGTCCTCGCCCTTCAGCGACACGACGATCGGGAAGCGCACCTTGCCTTCGGTCCGCACCGCCTCGAGGAGCGCATCGGGCTCGGCCTCGACCCTGGCGTCGGCCGTGACCTGGCCCTTGGCGAGGCCGAAGTAGCGGATCGACGCCTCGGCGGCCACGGGCCGGACCTCCAGCAGCATCGGCGCGAAGGTGCCGGCCATGGCGGCGCCCGATGCGGTCTCGCCCAGCGCGAAGAGGGCGGCGGCGTGCTGAGTGCCGATATGGTTCAGCCCTTCCGGGCGAAACGGCAGGCGGGCCGAGGCACGGCCTTTGTCCACCGTGTCGATCTCGACGCCGGCGTGGCGGGCGAAGGGCACGTTCTGCCCCATCTGGCTGCGGATCATGTCGTAGAGCATGGGGTCCATATGTCTCCATTGGAGACATATGGACCTCGATGCCACCCTTGTCCAGTCGGTTTGTCCCGGTCAGGTCCGTCGAAAAACGATGCAGGCCGGGCTGCCGACCCGCGTCCTGAGCCGGGTCGGCGCCAGCAGGCCGTTGCGCCCGACCTTGTAGGCGATGATCGAGTCGCCGCCTTGGTTGGCGACATAGAGGAAGCGCTGCGCCGGGTCGAAGGCAAAGAAGCGCGGCACGCTTCCCCTGGTCGGCACCCACTGGCGCGGGGCGAGCGTGCCCTTGGCCGGATCGATGCCGAAGACGCCGATGCTGTCGTGGCCGCGGTTCGAGAGGTAGACGTTGCGGCCGGCACGATCGACCCAGATCTCGGCGCCCGTGCTGTAATCCGTGAAGCTGGAGGGCGTGGATGGCAGCGTCTGGATCGGCGTCAGGGCACCGGTGGCGCGGTCTTGGCGGTAGGTCGTGACCGTCGAGTCGAGTTCGTTGACGACATAGGCCAGCGGCTTGGTCGGATGGAAGTCGATGTGGCGCGGCGCCGAGGAGGGACGCGCGGCGACGCGGCTCGCCTCGACCAGGATGCCGCGCCGGCGGTCGAGCCGGTAGGCGATCACGCAGTCCGAGCCTTTGCAGGGCAGGTAGAAGAAGCGGCCCTGGAGATCGAGCGGATTGTGGTGCGGCCGCACATTCTTCTGTTCGGTCCGATGCGGGCCGAGCGGTGCGGCGATCGTCGTCAGCGTGGGATAGGGTCCGAGCGAGCCGTCGCGCCGGATCGGCAGCGCGGCCAGCGAATCCGTGCCGTAGTTGCTCACCACGAGGAAGCGGCCGGTCGCGTCGAGGGCGAGATGGATCGGGTTGTAGCCGCCGGTCGACTGGCGGTTCAGCACGGCGATATGGCCGGTCGCGGGGTCGATCGTGTAGGATGTGGCCTCACTGCGATCGCCGTGCACCGAGTAGAGGCGGGTGCCCGCAGCGTTCAGCGCGAGGAACGAGGGGTTCTCCAGGCCGCCGAGGTGCTGGATGTGCCGGAAGGCACCGGAGCGCTGATCGACGCGATAGACATTGATGCCGTTGCCGTGGCCCTTGCGCTCGGGCGTGGTGTAGCTGCCGACATAGGCGAAAAGATCGTTGTTCATGACGCCATTGTCGGCGTCTAACCGAAGCGAGGTCAACGTTGCCCGACGCATCGACACACAAGGTCGCGCTCGTCACAGGCGCCAACCAGGGGCTGGGGCTCGCTTTGGTTCGTGGCCTCTGTCGCGTCCTGGGCGCCGAGTCCACCGTCTATCTCGTCGCGCGGCATGCCGGTCGCGGCCGCGAGGCCGTGGCTCTGCTGCAGGACGAGGGATTCGCGCCGCAGTTCCTGCAGATGGACATCGCCGACGGTGCGAGCGTTGCTGCGGCGGCAGCAGCGATACGGGCCAGGCACGGCGGCATCGACATCGTGATCCAGAACGCCGCCGCCCGGATCACCAAGGACCTTCCGCAGGCCGACCAGGTCGCGGGCTTCGTCGACACCAACAACCACGGCAGCTTGCGGGTGATCGAGGCGTTCGTGCCGCTGCTGCGCGACGGTGCGCGCTTCGTCGTCGTGGCGAGCTCGTTCGGCTCGCTGCGCAACCTCGATCCGCGACTTCACGCGAGGTTCGAGTCGCCCGGCCTGACCTTGACGGGCATCGAGTGCGCGATGGACGAGTATGTCGCGTCGGTGCGCGACGGAACGGCGAAGGAGGCAGGCTGGCCCGACTGGATCAATGTCCTCTCCAAGATCGGGCAGGTGGCGTCGGTGCGCGTGCTGGCACGCGACAACGAGGCGGAGTTCCGCCGCCGCGGGATCCTCGTCAATGCGGCCTGTCCCGGCCTGGTCGACACCGAGGCCTCGCGGCCGTGGTTCGCCGACATGTCCAAGGCGGCGACGCCCGACGACGCGGCCCAGGATGTCGTGTGGCTGGCGACCCTGCCGGCCGGGACGCGGGAGCCCTACGGCGTGCTGGTGCGCCACGGCGAGGCTCTGCCGTGGATCAGTTCGAAAGAATGACCCGCAGGCCGGGCTTCGCGTCCTCGAGCCGGATCGACAGGCCGTGCAGGCCGGCGATCGCCTTGACCATGGCGAGCCCCAGCCCGCTGCCTGCCGTCGAGCGGCTGCGGTCGAGGCGATAGAAGCGGTCGAAGACCTTGTCCCTCTCGGAATCGGGAATGCCCGGGCCGTTGTCGGCGACCACGATCTCGACGCCCGAGTCGGTCCGCGCGAGGCCAAGGGAGACCCTGGTGCCCTCGGGCGTGTGACGTAGCGCGTTCTCCAAAAGATTGGTGAGGAGCTGGGCCACGAGCTGGCGGTCGCCGGTGAACGAAATGCCCTCCTGCACCGTGACGTCCAGGACATGCCCGGCGTCCTCGGCGACCGGCTCGTAGGTCTCTCCGAGGCTCTTCACGAGCCCGGAGAGGTCGAAGGCCGCGAAGGCGCTGCGCTGGGCGCCGGCCTCGACCTGGGCGATGCGCAGCAGGGCGGAGAAGGTGGCGAGCAGCTCGTCGGCCTCCTCGATCGCGGCCTCGGTGGCGGCCTGGTAGTCGGCGGTCGTGGTCGCGCGCTCGCGCGCATCCTCGAGCTGCTGGCGCAGGCGGCCGAGCGGCGTGCGCAGGTCGTGGGCGATGTCGCTCGAGACCTGCCGCAGCCCGTCCATGAGCTGCTGGATTCGCGCCAGCATGGCGTTCAGGCTGACGATGAGCTGGTCGATCTCGTCGTGCGTGCCGCGCACCGGGATGCGGGCGGAGAGGTCGCCCTCCATGATGGCGCGGCTGGTCCGCGTGATCGTGTCGATGCGGCGCAGGAAATTGGTGCCGAGGAGTGTGCCGCCGGCGATCGCCAGCAGGAGCGCGAGCCCGCTCGCCCAGACGAAGGCGCGCACGATGGCGTGCTGCATGTCGGTGAGCCGCGTCGAATCCTGTGCCACCAGCAGGAACGAGCCGTCGGGCAGGGTGAGGCCGAAGCCCATCAGCTTGGGCCGTTCCGCCTCGGCTTCGGCCGCGTCCTGCTTGGGCTCGAAGTCGATGACGCCGTTGACCGGCGGCATGCCCGGCAGGTTGCCGACGACGACGCGGCTGTTGGGCGCCTGCAGCAGGTAGAAGATCGGCCCCTTGGTGCGGAAGTTGATGCGGCGCGTGATCTGGTCGGCGAGCCCCGCCAACCCGGAGCGGCGATGGACCTCGGCGAGCTGCAGCGCCTCGGAGCGCAGCACCGCCGTCATGTCGTTCTGCATCGCCGCGGTCGCGGTCCAGTAGACCGTCGTGAACAGCACGCCGGCCGACAGGATGAACAGCACGGCGTAGAGCAGCGGCAGGCGGAAGCTCGCGGACCGCAGGATCCGCGACAGCGTCCTAGGCGGGCGCTCGGATGACATAGCCAGCCCCTCTGATCGTGTGGAGCAGCGGCTTGTCGAAGCCCTTGTCGATCTTGGAGCGCAGACGGCTGATGTGCGTCTCGACGATGTTGGTCTTGGGATCGAAGTGGAAGTCCCAGACCTTCTCGAGCAGCATGGTCCGCGTCACCACCTCGCCGGCGTGGCGCAGCAGGTATTCGAGGATCTTGAACTCCTGGGCGAGCAGCTCGATGCGCTTGCCGGCGCGCGTCACGGTGCGGGCCAGCAGATCCATCTCGAGATCGCCGACCGCGAGCGAAGTCGCCGCGACGATCGGCGGCCGCCGCGACAGCGCGCCGATGCGCGCCTTGAGCTCGGCGAAGGCGAACGGCTTGGTGAGATAGTCGTCGGCGCCGGCCTCGAGGCCGGCGACGCGATCGTCGACGCCGCCCATCGTGGTGAGGAACAGCACGGGCGCCTTCATGCCCGAGCCGCGCGCCGCCTTCACGAGCGAGAGCCCGTCCATCTGCGGCAGCATGCGGTCGACGATCAGCACATCGTATTTCTCGCCGGTCGCGAGGTAGAGCCCGTCGCGGCCGTTGTCGGCGTGGTCGACCACGTGGCCGAGCTCGCGCAGGCCCTTGGCGATGTATTCGGCGGTCTGCTTGTCGTCTTCGACGAGGAGTATTTTCACGGCGCCCGTCTAACTGGCGCCGGGGGCCGGCGCAATCATCCCCAACTATACAAACATTCAATCTGGCGGCCATCCGGGCGCTACGGGGCGTCGCCCATATTCCTCGCACCCCCAAGGAGGAGGTTATTCAGACCATGACGAAGACCAAGACCATCCTGGCCGCTCTGGCGGTCACCACCGCGCTGACGGCTCCCGCGCTGATCGCGCCGATGTTCACCGCCCCCGCGGCGGTGGCCGGCCAGGCGGTGTCGGGCGTGCAGGACTTCTCGGACCTCGCCGCCAAGGTGACGCCTGCCGTCGTGAACGTCTCCGTGACCATGAAGGCCGGCGCCGGTGACGACGAGGACGTGCGCGCCTCGGGCCCGCAGGACAAGCAGATGGAAGAGTTCATGAAGCGCTTCGCCGAGCGCTTCGGCCAGCCGATGCAGCCGGGCACGCCCGACGGCAAGCAGCGGCCGCAGCGCAAGGGCCAGGGCGTCGGCACCGGCTTCATCGTCGATGCCAAGGGCACGATCGTCACGAACTTCCACGTCGTGAACAAGGCCGACTCGATCACCGTGACCATGTCGGACGGCACCAAGATGCCGGCCAAGCTGATGGGCGGCGACGAGAAGACCGACCTCGCCGTGCTCAAGGTCGAGAGCGACAAGGCCCTGCCGTTCGTCACCTTCGGCGACGCCACCAAGGTGCGCGTCGGCCAGCCGGTGATGGCGGTCGGCAACCCGTTCGGCCTGGGCGGCACCGTGACCACGGGCATCGTGTCGGCGCGCGGCCGCGACATCCAGTCCGGTCCGTTCGACGACTACATCCAGACCGACGCGGCCATCAACCGCGGCAACTCGGGCGGCCCGCTGTTCGACATGGAAGGCAAGGTGATCGGCATCAACACCGCGATCTACTCGCCGACCGGCGGCAGCGTCGGCCTGGGCTTCGCCATCCCGTCCTCGCTCGCCGAGCCGGTGATGACCCAGCTCCGCGACAACGGCCGGGTCGAGCGTGGCCTGCTGGGCGTGCAGATCCAGCCGGTGACCAAGGAGATCGCCGAGAGCCTGTCGCTCAAGGCCGACAAGGGCGCCCTGGTCGCCATGGTGAGCCCGGACAGCCCGGCGCTGGCCGCCGGCGTGAAGTCGGGTGACGTGATCCTGAGCGTCGACGGCAAGAGCGTCGAGGGCATCAAGGAGCTGACGCGCACGATCTCGGCGATGAAGCCGGGCAGCTCGGTGAAGCTCGGCGTCTGGCGCGACGGCAAGGACATGAGCCTGACGGCCAAGGTCGGCGACCAGAAGGACGACTCGGCGATCGTCAAGGCCAAGGCCGACGGCAAGCCGGCCGAGGCCGCCAAGCCCGCCGCCTACGGCGTGTCGCTGGCGCCGCTCTCTCCGGAGGCGCGCAAGCAGCTCGGCCTCGACGGCGAGATGAAGGGCGTGGTGATCGCGCAGGTCGAGGCCGGCAGCCCGGCCGACGACCAGGGCCTGAAGGCGGGCGATGTCCTGCAGCAGGTCGGCAAGGACGGCGTCGACAGCCCGAAGATGGCTGCCGAGAAGCTCAAGGAAGCCACCAAGACCGGCAAGCCGGTCCTGATGAAAGTGTATCGAGAGGGGATGACCCGCTTTGTCGCTATCTCTCCCCGGGCGGCCTAGCAAACCTCTCGAGAGGCCGGCGATGGCCCCCCGCCATCGCCGGTTTCCCTCTTTTCGATCTTGGGAGGCGCGTCGAACCGGCCTTCAATAGCCGGGCGGCGTGTCACGTAGGGGGCGGAGGCTCGCGGTCCTTGTATGGTCGGACTGCGGGCCTCTGTTGTTTGAGGGCCGGCATCACTTCCGCGGCGAACAGGTCGACCGAGCGTGCCGACTCCTCGAACGAGAGATCGCCGAAGGCCATGCGGCAGAGGCAGTAGTTGATGCCCGCGACTGCATTGTCGCGCATCATCCGATCGCGCACCGTCGCGGCCGAACCGGCGACGATGTAGCCGCCCTCCAGGGCACCTTCGAATTCGGCAGGGATCATCTGGCGCGGCAGGCCGACGCCGTGGGCGCGCCACAGGTGGATCAGCGCATCGTACCAGAGCGCGAAGGCGCGCTTGGCGGTCGACTGGGCCTCGCGATCGGTGTCGCCCACGACGACATGGCGGCTGAGGCCGATCAGCGGCAGGTCCTCGTCGGCGCGGCCGAGCGAGTTCCAGGCGGCGCGGTAACGGGCCGCGAACTGGCCGACACCCTCGGCCTTCATGCCGACCACGGTGTTGCAGGCCTGCGCGGCCAGCCGGTCGGCGCTTTCCAGCGAGTTGGCGCCGTACCAGAGCGGCGGGTGCGGCCGCTGCACCGGCCGCATCTCCATCGGCACATCGTCGAAGGTGTAGTACTTGCCGCGGTGCGTGAGCCTCGGCTGGGTCAGGCCCTTGAGGA
>CAYRBQ010000143.1:0-8347 GCA_964422305.1 uncultured Reyranella sp.
TCGACGAAGCCTTCCGGCATGGAAAGCCGATCGCCGTGGCCGAGGACATGGCGCCGCTTCTCTCCGCCCTGGACATACCGCAGGGCCAGGGCGTGTCGGTGGGCGCAGGTGCCGACCTTCCCGCTACACTCGCGACCGATCTCGCCCGGCATCGCTTTCCGCGGCGTGTCTCGAACCTTCGGCCGGAGTAGATCGCCGCCCTTCAGAAGTCAGCGGCGTGACAGGTGGTATCGTCGAGCGCGATATGGCGCACCGGCGGATCGGCCGGCGGGCGACTCCGCGACAGCCGATCACCTCCTGGCCCCGCGCACAGAGCCGCTCGGCGACGGCTGACCCGATGAACCCGCTCACGCCCAGCACGAGGATGCGCATGTGCCCTGCGGCCGGATGGTGCGGGCCGTCAGCTCTTCGGCGGCACCGGCACCATCGCGTCGACCAGCCGGCCGGCCGCCTCAGCCGCCTTCTGGCCGAGCTGCGCCTCCTCCACCTCGTGGCCGATGGCGGCCTTGGCCTTGTCGAGTTCCTCGCCGACGGCGGACTTCGCCTTGTCCATCGCCTCACGCCCGGCGTCGAGCGCCTGCGCGCCGGCCTTGCCGAGCACCTGGCGCTCCGCCTGCGACACCGGCAAGGCCGCACCGATCAGCGCGCCGATCGCGGTGCCCAGTGCGGCCACCAGGATCGGCTGCTCCTCGAACAGCTTCTTCATGGCTTGCTGCGTATCGGCGGCCAGCCGCCCGGCCTCGTCCTGCAGCTCATGGACCCGCTGCCCGCCCTCCTTCATCAGGCTTTCGGCTCCCGCCATGCCGTCGTGCACGGTGCGGCGGACCTCGTCGATGGCACCCTGCGCCGCCGCGCTCGCGCCGCTGGCGGCGCCGTTCGCGCTGCCCGCGGTCGCGCTCACGGTGTTGGCGATGCCGGACACCGCCCCCTTCACCTGGCCCGCGACGCTGCCGGCCGCCCCTCCCAGCTTCTCCGAAGCCTGGCCGGCGACCGACCTGGCGGTGTCAGCCACCGTGCCGGCGACCGAACCCGCCACCGAGCCGCCTGCCGAAGCAGCGGCCCGGATCGCCGAATTGGCGACCGACATCACGTCGCTGCCACTCGTCCTGGTCAGCATCATGGTGAGGCCGGCGCCGATCAGAAGCGCCGCGCCGGGATTGCCGCGGGCGGATTCGGCGAAGCTCTTGACCAGCGAGAGGCTGGCGTCACGCACGACGCCCGAGATCTCGTTCGAGATGGCCTGCCCGGTCACGCCCTGGCGCAGTTGGCCGAGGGTATTGGCGAGACCGGCACGCTGTGCCTCGGCCTCGCGCTGCAGATGCGAACTCTCTCTCATGTCAGGCTCTCCTTCGCCACGCGGGCATCGCGTTCCAGGGAGTTGATCGTGCGCCGGGGTGTCGGGTCGACGTCGCCGAACTGCTTCTTGCCCGCCATCAACAGGACGATGCCGCCGGCCGCCGCGCCGCCCGCGACGATGAGGATGGCCCAATGCGGCGCGATGCCTCCGTTGATCAGCGCGGCCACCACTGCCTGCAGCAGCAGGACGAGGGCGGCGATCAGGAACGTTGCGCCGACCAGCATCATCGCCAGGCAGGCCACGACGTTGTCGCGCAGCTCCGTGGCCTTCTCGGCGATCTCGGCGCGGGCGAGCCGCACTTCGGTCTGCAGCAGGTCGGCACTGCGCGCCAGGGCGTCGCTTACCAAGCCAACGA
The DNA here is from genome assembly GCA_964422305.1 of uncultured Reyranella sp. Taxonomy (GTDB): domain Bacteria; phylum Pseudomonadota; class Alphaproteobacteria; order Reyranellales; family Reyranellaceae; genus Reyranella. The sequence goes on from CAYRBQ010000143.1 coordinate 1,713, forward strand.
TTCCGGGCTTGTCGTTTTCCATCATGGGTGGCTCCTATACGTCGATCCGGCCCTGGTTCGGCACGTCGGCCCCCGGGCCGCGCCCCGGCCCGTGATCGGCCGTCGCCAGGCCTGCCTTGACGACCCGCGACAGGGCGAAGCCCACGACCGCCGCGCCGGCCAGAAAGACCAGGGGCTGCTTCCTGCCGAACTCCGTCGCCATGCCGAGCAGCTCGCCTGCGGACTTGTCGCGCAGGTCGTCGGCCAGGCGGTCTATGCGGGCCCCTGTCGACCGCACGTACTCGGCGACCGCGGGCGACTGGTCCTGAAGCGACGAGGCGAGCGTCTCGGCCGTCCGCCCGATCGCCGCAACCGTGTCGGCGCCGGCGCGTGTGCCACGTTGCGCGAGTTCTTCCGCCTTTTCGCCGACCGTTTCCTTGACCTCCCGCACGGCAGCGCCGAGCTCGCTGCGCGCGTCGCTCGCGAGGTTCCCGCCCGTGGTCCGGCCCGCGATGCCGCTGGATGTTTCCGCCATTTCTCGCTCCCTGGTTCGAATTGCCAAGAGCAATGGCGCAGCAATCGTTTCGTTCCCGGAGTGTCGCAATATCGACCGGTTCGCCGAAGGCGCCGCCGCGATGCATCCTTGGCGGCGGGCGCCCGTTGCGGAGCGCCGGTGCCACTCCGACTGGTGGCGTCTCGACCGGTGCCTCCGGTTTCGCGCTTTCTCCCCGGAGCGTGCGGCCGGAGGCTTGCCGAACTCGGGTCCTGAGGAGCCCGCCGATCCGGCCTCGACCCTCAAGCGTCTGGGCGGGCGAAAATCCGGCGCCGAGAAAATCGATGGCGCCCCGATGTGCTTCGTTGAATCGGGGCCGCAATCGGCAGGCCAGAGTCATCGCAAGCCGCTTCAGGTACACCTCAGTCGGCGGTCCCGTTGCGCCCGACGCCGATGCCCGTCTTCATCGGCTCCCTGACGTCTTTCAGAAGCGGCGGTGACACCATCAGGTGGAAGCCCCTTTCGGCCCGCGCTGCGGACGCCCCTGCACGTCCTCGTTCTGGCTGCCGGGGATGGCCGCACCGCCATCGTCCCGAGTGGTGCGCGGCGACGGGCGGCCGCGCTCCTGGGCCTGGCCAGGAGGACCACCGGCTCCAGGGTTGAGGCGTTGATACTCCTTCTCGGCAGATCCGTCGGGCTTCTGTTGCTTCGGCATGTCCGCCTCCTCGACGTTCAATGGGCATGTAGTGATGCGGTTGCACCGCCCTTTGGCCGTTCGCTCGCGTACGCAGGCGCAACCCGCCGGCCGTGCCGCCGTTGACCGTCGCAGGATTGCACGATGCGGAGGGACGGATGGATCGCGCGCGAACGGAACTCAAAGACCATGTCGAGAAGCTTCGCAGCGCCAAGAAGGCGGTGGCGTCGCCCGACGCATCCGAGCGCGACGAAGCCGACCTGAAGATCATCGAGCAGCAGGTCACGGCGCAGAAACTCAAGATGAAGCGCGAGGCCGAGAAGCCACGCGACGTCTCGAAGACCACAAAGGCGGGCGAACCGGTCGAGAAGAAACTCGACCGCAAGCTCGATGCCGCCCTGAAGGACAGCTTCCCCGGCAGCGACCCGGTTTCCTTCGTCGAAGCGGCACCGGTGAAGCCCGCGGACAAGGAACTGCCGGAGGTCAAGGCCGGCAAGAAGTAGTCGAGCCCGGGACCCGCCTTCCGCTACTCTTCTGCGGATGGAACGGCCCAGGCGGATCGTGATCTGCGGCGGCGGCGCGATCGGCGCCGCGACGGCCTACTTCCTCAGCAAACGCGGCGCAGCGCCCATCGTGATCGAGCGCCATGAGGTGGCCGGCTCGGCCTCGGGCAAGTCCGGCGGCTTCCTGGCGCTCGACTGGTGCCGCGGCACGCCGCTCGACCGGCTGGCGCGGCGCAGCTTCGCCCTGCACGCCGAACTCGCGGAAACGCTCGGCAATCCATGGGGCCATCGACGTCTGGAGACATTCGGCGGCGTGGCGGCCGAAGGAAAGCCGGCACGCGGGACCCGACGCCCGTGGGTGTCGGACCGAGTCGCGATCACCGGCCGGCTCGGCTCGACCGACACCACGGCGCTGGTCGAGCCGCGTGCCTTCACGACGGGGCTGCTGCGCGCCGCCGAGGTGCAGGGCGCCGAGCTTCGGCATGGCACGGTGAGCGGCCTCCTGCACGACGCTTCGGGAGCAGCGCGCGGCGTGATGCTCGAGGGCGGCGGGACGGTCGAGGGCAATGCGGTCGTGATCGCGATGGGCCCTGGTCGATCCTCGCGACGCGCTGGCTGCCACTGCCCGCGACCTACGGCTTCAAGGGCCACAGCCTGGTGTTCCGGACCAGCGACGCGATCCCCGCCGAGGCGTTGTTCCTCGAGTACGAGGAGGCGAGCGGCGAAGTGCTGACGCCCGAGATCTTCGCGCGCGCCGACGGCACGGTCTGGGCCTGCGCCGTGTCGAGCACGGCGTCGCTTCCGCTCGATCCTGCGGAGGTCGCCGGCGATGACGGCGCTCACGAAAGGCTCGAAGCGCTGTGCCGTACCCTCTCGCCCGCCCTCGCCGCCGCGCCGATCGTGGCGCGGCAGGCCTGCTTCCGGCCCGTCACCGAGGACGGCTTGCCGCTGATCGGTGCGATACAGGAGGTCCCCGGCGCCTTCGTGGCGACCGGGCACAGCGTGTGGGGCATGCTGAACGCGCCGGCAACCGGCGAGGCGATGGCAGGCCTGATCCTCGACGGCGCCTCGCCGCATGTCGATCTCTCCCGTTTCGCACCGGGGCGCCTGAAGCCGTTTCGCGGGCTGCGTTGACGTCGACATTCCGCTAAGACACCGGCCGATGACGTCCCCTCCTTCCGTCGAACGCGCCGATTTCGGTCGCGTCTCCGTCTTCTTCGGCGCGAAGAGCGGCAAATATCCCGACGGCAACCAGGTCATCGTGCGCGGCAGCGACACGCGCGCAGCCTTCGACACGCCGGTCGTCGCCAACCATATCGGACCGGAGTTCGACGCCACCGAACTGGTCGTGCTGGGCCACGTGCACGAGGACCATATGGCGGGGCTGCACCGCCTGCCGAACGCGCCGGTGCACGTGCACGAGGCCGATGTCGCGGCAGCGCGGAGCTGGGAAGGCTTCGCGGCCCATTACGGCAGCAGCCCCGAGCGGCTGCCGGGCATGCTCGAGAAATTCCGCCAGGACTTCTTCTACGCGCCACGCCCCGACGCCATCGCCTACCGGGACGGCGCCGTCTTCGAGCTGGGCGGCAGCCGGGTCCGGGCGATCCACATGCCGGGTCATACGGCGGGGCACTGCGTCCTGCTGGTCGAGCCGGAGGGCGTGGCCTTCATCGGCGACATCGACCTCACGGGCTTCGGTCCCTACTACGGCGACGCGACCTCCAACCTCGGCGACTTCCGCCGCTCGATGGCGCGGCTGGCCGAGATCCCCGCCAGGGTGTGGGTCACCTCGCATCATCGCGGCGTCTACACCAACCGCGCGCGCTTCCTCGCCGATCTCGCGGCCTATGCCGCCAGGCTCGACGAGCGCGAGACGAAGCTGATGGGCTGGCTGAGTGAAGGGCCGGCGACGATCGGGGCGATGGTCGAGCGCCGCCTGCTCTATCCGCCGCACGCCACGTCTTCGTGGGTGAGCGAGGCCGAGACGCGCTCGATCACGCAGCATCTCGAGGAGCTGGTCGCACAGGGCCGCGTGGCGGCGGACGACGGCTTGTACCGTCTCGCCTAGACGAAGCCGATCCAGCGGCCGGCCACCAGCACGCCGAGCCAGAGCAGAAGCGAGAGAGCGGCCGCAGCGCGCGCGAAGCGTGCGATGCGATAGCGGAGCACGATGTTGAGGAGCGCCGCCGCGAGCAGGCCACCCTTGATGAGAAAGGCCTCGTTGGCCAGATACCCGACAGGCTTCACCGTGAACAGCCAGACGCCCGTCACCAGAGCGAGCGCCAGGCCCGTGGCGGCGGCACGCGCGAGAAACGGTTCGATGACCGGGAGCGGCACGCTTCGGAAGAAGCCCAGCAGCCTGAGATCGAGTAGCAGGATCGCACCCACCAGCAGGCCGACACCCAGGATATGTGCGGCGTTGACCAGCAGGTAGGCGGTGCCGGAGCGCTGCAGCAGGACGGCGCCCGGCCAGCTCCCGAGCCCGCCGACCAGCGCTTCGACGAGCGACATCAGTTGGTGCGGATGCGCTCGGGATACATGTCGTAGTTCTTGCCGGCGACCGTGATGCGCACCGCCTTCATGTGCAGCTTGGTCTTGTCGAGATGGCGGTTGCCCAGCACCACGATGGCATCGCCGGGCTTGGCCGAGGTGGCCGTGAAGCCCGAACGCTCGGTCTGGTTGGGATTGCCGAGATCGACCAGCCACTCCTTGCCGTCGGCCGCGACGACCTGCAGCGAGGGATGCGGCGGCGCCATGGAGATCGACTTGATCTTCCCCTGCAGCGTGGTCTGCTCGCCCTCGGCCCAGGACCAGCCGTGATGCGCCGCGGCCGGCAATGCCGCGCCGGTGGCGGCGACGCCGAGCGTGGCCAGCAGAAAGCGACGTCGATCCAAATGAAGAGTCGTCATCTCGCCCTCCTCTAGCGTTCGAACTTGCCGGTGATGGTTGCCTTGGCAAGCGTGTTGAAATGGAGTTGGAAGCCCACGATCGCCGCCGAGGTGTCGGCGTTGACCGGCAGCGACGCCTCCTTCACCGCGAAGACGGTGAAGACGTAGCGGTGCGGGCCGTGACCCGGCGGCGGGCAGGGTCCGCCGTAGCCCGGTGCGCCGAAATCGGTGCGGGTCTGCAGCGCGCCCGCCGGCAACAGGCCGGCCTTGGGGTTGCCGGCGTCGAGCGCAAGCTCGGTCGTGCCGGCCGGGATGTTGACCACCACCCAGTGCCAGAAGCCCGAGCCGGTCGGCGCGTCGGGATCGAAGCAATGGACAGCGAAGCTCTTGGTGCCCTCCGGCGCACCCGACCAGCGCAGGTGCGGCGACTTGTTGCCGCCGCCGCAGCCGAAGCCGTAGTCGGCTGACAGGATGTGGTCCATCGCGAGGGTGCCGCCCTCCTTGAAGCTGTCGCTCGTCACCGTGAAGGCCATCGTCGTCTCCCTGTTCACTTGCCGGGAGAGTGGACCGGCCACCGGTCCGGATGCAACGATGAACCACCCATGATCGACGAACTGCCCTTCCTCCAGCGCATCCGTCTGCGCCACCTCACCGAATACCGCTACCACCGGCCCGTCGAGTTCGGCCCGCACCGCGTGATGATGCGGCCGCGCGAGGGCCACGACATAAGGATCGTCGGCGGCAGGATCGAGATCGAGCCGCAGCCGGCCATGCGTTTCCTGCGGGACATCTATGGCAACTCCATCGCCGTCCTCACCTTCGACCGGCCGGCCGACCGGCTGCGGCTCAGCATCGAGGCCGAGCTCGTCTATATCCGCGACAGCCCGACCGAGGCGCTGATCGACCCGGCGGCGCGCTTCTTTCCCTTCCAGTATCCGCCGCAGGAGCAGATCGAGCTCGTGCCCTACAAGTTGCCGAGCTACCCCTACGATTCGGCGACCCTGATCGACTGGCTGCAGGTCCTCTACCGGCCGGGGCAGCAGGTCGAGACGGCGGCGCTGCTGCAGGCCCTCAACCATCACATCTTCACGTCCTTCACCTACGCGCGGCGCGAGGAGGCGGGTGTGCAGCTTCCCAGCGAGACGATCCGCAAGTGCAGCGGCTCCTGTCGCGACTTCGCGGTGCTGATGATGGAGGCGGCACGGCACTGGGGTTTCGGCGCACGCTTCGTCAGCGGCTACATCCAGATGGGCGAAGGCCAGCACGGCGCGACGCACGCCTGGACCGAGATCTACGTGCCGGGCGCCGGCTGGCAGGGCTACGACCCGACCAACGACAAGCCGGTCGGCCGCGAGCACATCGCGGTCGCCGTGGCGCGCGAGCAGGAGAAGGCCTCGCCGATCAGCGGAAGCTGGTTCGGGCCGGCCGACGCCTTCGCCGGCATGGACGTGGTCGTCGAGGTGGCGCCGCTCTGAGTTCCGGACTTATGATGCGGCCATGACGGACAAGCACGACGACCACGATCACGACCACAGTTCCGAACTGTCGGAGATGCAACTCCGCGTGCGCGCGCTGGAGACGGTGCTGACCGAGAAGGGCTATGTCGATCCCAAGGCGCTCGACGTCATCATCGAGGCCTACGAGAAGCGGATCGGCCCGCATATCGGCGCGCGGGTCGTGGCGAAGGCCTGGACCGATCCCGGCTTCAAGCAGGCGCTGCTGGCGGACGCCAGCAAGGCTATCGGCACGCTGGGCCTCGAGCAGAAGGTGGGCGACCACCTGATCGCACTCGAGAACACCAAGGACACGCATCACATCGTCGTCTGCACGCTCTGCTCCTGCTACCCGTGGGACGTGCTCGGCCTGCCGCCGGCCTGGTACAAGTCGGCGCCCTACCGCTCGCGCACCGTCAAGGAACCGCGCGCCGTGCTGGCCGATTTCGGCGTGACCCTGCCGGCCGACACCACGATCCGGGTCTGGGATTCGACCGCCGAGACGCGCTTCATCGTGGTGCCGCGGCGCCCCGCCGGCACCGAGGGCTGGAGCGAGGAGAAGCTCGCCAGCCTCGTGACGCGCGA
>CAYRBQ010000144.1:0-8280 GCA_964422305.1 uncultured Reyranella sp.
ACGAGGTGATCATCCCCGCGCCGGGCTGGATCTCCTACGCCGACCAGGCCGTGGTGGCCGGCGCCAAACCCGTCTCGGTGTCGTGCCCCGAGAACAACCAGTTCAAGCTGCGTGCCGCCGACCTCGAGGCCGCGATCACGCCGCGCACCAAGTGGGTGGTCGTGAACTTCCCCAACAACCCGACGGGTGCGGCCTGCTCGCGCGCCGAGATGCGCCAGATCACCGACGTGCTGCTGAAGCACCCGCATGTCCTGGTGATGGCCGACGACGTCTACGAGCACCTCGTATACGACGATTTCGAGTTCTGCACGGTGGCCGAGGTCGAGCCCAGGCTGCGCGACCGGACGCTGACGGTGAACGGCGCTTCCAAGGCCTATGCCATGACCGGCTGGCGGGTGGGCTTCGCGGGCGGGCCACGCCCGATGATCGCCGCCATGACCAACATGCAGGGCCAGATCGGCTCGGGCATCTCGACGATCGGCCAGGCGGCCGCGACCGCGGCGCTGAACGGGCCGCAGGATCTCCTGAAGGAGCGCGCCGCCGACTACAAGAAGCGGCGCGACGAGGTGGTCGCCATGCTGCGCAAGGCACCGGGCGTCACCTGCCACCTGCCCGAGGGCGCGTTCTACGTGTTCCCCAACATCGCGGGCTGCATCGGCAAGACGACGAAGGGCGGAGCCAAGATCAAGACCGACACCGACTTCGTCACCGCGCTGCTCGAGGAGAAGCATGTCGCGGTCGTGCAGGGCGCGGCCTACGGCATGAGCCCCTACTTCCGCCTCTCCTACGCGACCGACATGGCGAGCCTCCGCGAGGGCTGCGGCCGCATCCAGGAGTTCTGCAGCGAGTTGCGCTGAGGCGCGCAACCGCTTCGCACACGAGACGTTCCTCCGACGGGGCATCCATTGCGGAGGAAGCCATGCCACGTGGCGACAAGTCGAAATACACCGACAAGCAGGACCGCAAGGCCGATCACATCGCGAAGGGATACGAGAAGAGCGGCGTCTCTCACAAGGAAGCGGAGCGGCGCGCCTGGGCGACGGTGAACAAGGAAAGCGGCGGCGGCAACAAGAGCGGCTCCGGCCGCGGCAAGAAGGACACCAAGGTCTCGTCGCGCAAGGGCGGCAAGATCGGCGGACGGGCTGCGGCGGCGCGGCCGAAGGCGGCTCGGTCGGCCTCGGCAAGAAAGGCGGCAGCAACGCGCAAGCGGCGCGCGGCCTAACTGGCAGGCGCGATCGCGCGGATGGTCTTGAGCTGGTTGGGAATGCCGAGCTTGCGCGAGCAGAGCGGCCAGTGCCACGGCTCGTTCAGGTCATAGATCATGTACCAGGCGAGATTGGCCGCCTTGTAGTAGTCTTGGGCGTACTCGGCGGCTTCCTTCGCGGTGATCACGGTCCCGTCCCGCATCCGCGTGTAGGTCATGAAGGTGCGCACCGTGAACTGGAAGCGCCCATGATAGGCACCACGTCCGCCATAGATCGGGCGCGGCTGCGGCCCCCAGCTTCCGCTCTCGCAGGTCGCGAGCTGCTGCAGCAGGCTTTCCTTGCGGTCGTTGAACTCCTTCTCCCGCTCGGTGGGACCCGCACCTACCGCAGCAGCCTGCGGCTTCGGCTTCTCGCAGGCGGCGAGTCCGAAAGCGGCGACCAGTAGTAAGAGGAGAGTAGCGGGCCGAAGAGCAGTCACGACCGCCCATTGTTCACACGATTCGCCGGCCGGGGTAAACCCGCCTCTACGGGAACGCGTCGTGAACCTTGCGGGATTCAGCCGCGCGATCAGCCGACCTGTCGGGCCTGTCCCGCCCAGTACTTGGCGCGCAGCACCTTCTTGTCGACCTTGCCGACGGCGGTGAGCGGGAGACTGTCGACGAACTCGACCTGCTTGGGCGCATGCGTGCCGCCCTTGCGATCCTTCACGAGCTGCATCAGCGCCTCGGCGGCCGGCCGCGTGCCGGGCCTGGCGACGATCAGCGCCGCGACGGCCTCGCCCCACTTCTCGTGCGGCACGCCGATCACCGCGGCCATCGCCACGTCGGGATGCGAGGACAGCACGTCCTCGACCTCGCGCGGGAAGATGTTGAAGCCGCCGCTCACGATCATGTCCTTCTTGCGATCCACGATGTAGAGGTAGCCGCGCTCGTCGGCGCGCGCGACGTCGCCGGTGTGCAACCAGCCGCCCTTGAAGGTCTCGGCCGTCTGCTCGGGGCGCTTCCAGTATTGTTCCATGGCATGCGGCGCGCGCACGCAGATCTCGCCCGCCTCGCCCGGCTTCACCTCGTTGTTGTCCTCGTCGCGCAGGCTGACGCTGCACGAGGCGATCGGGAAGCCACAGGAGGCGAAAAGCTCCGGCCGCTTCGCATCGTGGTCGCCCTTGCGCAGCACGCTCACCGGATAGCACTCGGTCTGGCCGTAGAGCTGGCTGAACACCGGCCCGATGCGCTCCAGCCCCTCGACCAGCCGCGTCGGCGACATGGGCGAGGCGCCGTAGAGAACCAGCTCGAGCGAGGAGAGGTCCGTCCTGTCGAGCTTGGGATGGTCGAGCAGCACGTAGATCATGGTGGGCACCATGAGCGTGAAGTTGATCTTCTCGCGCTCGATGGTGGCCAGGAACTTCTCGGGCTCGAAGCCTTTCAGCAGGTGGATCGTGCCGCCGCGCAGCAGCGAGGGCAGCACCTTGGTGCCCGAAACGTGGGTGATCGGCGCGGCCGCGAGATAGCGCGGCACTGCGGGGAACTCGAAGTCGGCGGCGATCGACACGGCCGAAGCCGCAGTCGAGCGGTGGCGGCGGATCGCGCCCTTCGACTTGCCGGTCGTGCCGCCGGTGTAGTTGATGATGGCGTAGTCGTCGGGATCGGTGAGATCGACCGGCGCCGCCTCGCCCGCCTTCTCGGCCGCCGCCATCAGGTCCCGGCCGAAATCGGCGCGACCCATGGTGAGGACGGTGGCGAGGCGGTCGGCCGCCCTGGCCGCGAGCTCGCCGCCGCGCTGCGCGTGGGTGCGCGGATCGACGATCAGGACGCTGGCGCCCGAATCCTCGATGACGTCGAGATGATCGGCGAGCGAGCCCAGCGGATGCAGCCAGGTGACGACGAGGCCCAGCCCTTGCGCCGCGATGCCCGCACACCAGGTCTCCGCACTGTTGGCGCTGAGGAAGGCCGCGGTCAGCCCCTTCTTCAGGCCCGCCGCTGACATCGCCGCCTGCAGGCGGCCGATCAGGGTGTGTGCCGCGCGGTAGCTCAGGCTGCCGCCGTCCCACACGAAGGCCATGCGGTCGGGAAAGCGCTGGAACGCGCGCAGGGTCATGGTCGTGCCGGTCGGCGCGCCGGCGATCCGTACATCCATGGCTCAGCCCTTCGCCGGATGCGTCTTGATCCAGTGCCGCGCGATCTCCTCGCGCGTGGCCACCCAGACCTTCGGCTTGGACGCGACATAGTCGAGGAAGCGCGCGAGCGTCGCGGCGCGGCTCGGCCGCCCGGCGAGCCGGCAATGGAGCCCGATCGACATCATCTTCGGGCTCTGCGCGCCCTCGGCGTAGAGCAGGTCGAAGCTGTCCTTCATCGACTGCAGCCAGCCGTCGCCCGCGGTGAAGCCCGGCGCGACGCCGAACTTCATGTCGTTGACCTCGAGCGTATAGGGGATGATGAGGTGCGGCGTGCCGCCGACCTTCACCCAGTAGGGCAGATCGTCGGCATAGGAGTCGCTCGAATAGAGGAAGCCGCCGTGCTTGATGACGGCCTCCAACGTGTGCATGCCGAAGCGGCCGGTGTACCAGCCGACCGGCGCCTTGCCCGCGGTCTGCCTGATCACCTTCACCGTCTTCCTCATGTGGTCGAGCTCCTGCTCGAGCGTGAAGTCCTTGTAGTTGATCCAGCGCCAGCCGTGGCTCGCGACCTCGTGGCCGGCGTCGGCCATGGCCTTGCCGGCGGCCGGGTTCAGCTCGAGCGCGCGGCCGACCGCCCAGGAGGTGAAGCGCATGTCGCGCTCCTTGAAGAGCCGCAGGATACGCCAGAAGCCGGCGCGGCTGCCGTACTCGTACATCGACTCGGTGGAGAGATCGCGGCCGCCCTGGATCGGCGTGCCGCCCGGCGTCTCGGTGAGGAACACCTCGGAAGCGGCATCCCCGTTCAGGATCGTGTTCTCGCCGCCCTCCTCGTAGTTCAGCACGAAGCTCACCGCGATGCGGGCGTCGCCCGGCCATTGGGCGTGCGGCGGGTTGGGGCCGTAGCCGATCAGGTTGCGGTCGAGATGATTGTGCATGGAGACCCCGGGAAAACGCCGACGATTGAAGGCGGACTATGGCGCGGCTATAGCTCGCGCGACAAGCTTGAGGAGGCAGCATGAGCGCGGCCGATGCGGTCCGGGAAGACCGTTTGTGGCAACGGCACGCCGACATGGCGAAGCTGGGCGGCACCCCGAAGGGCGGCGTCAATCGCCAGGCCCTGTCGCCGGAGGACGCCGCGGCACGGAACCTGCTCGCCTCGTGGGCGAAGGCGCGCGGTTTCTCGATTTCGACCGATGCCATCGGCAACCTCTTCGTGCGCCGCGAGGGCAGCGATCCCAAGGCGCCGCCGGTGATGAGCGGCTCGCACATGGACAGCCAGCCGACAGGCGGCCGCTTCGACGGCATGTACGGCGTGCTGGCCGCCTTCGAGGCATTGGAGGCGCTTGAGGATGCCGGGGTGAAGACCAAGCGGCCCGTGGTCGCCGTCGCCTGGACCAACGAGGAGGGCTCACGCTTCCAGCCGGGCGCCATGGGCTCGGCGGTGTTCGCGGGTCACAACAATCTCGAGGAGATGCTCGAGGTGAAGGACTGGAAGGGCGTGGTCCTGAAGGATGCCCTCGCCGAGACCCTCAGGGCCGCACCCGCGCCGATGCGCGAGGGTAGACCGGGCTTTGCGCTCGACGGCTATGTCGAGGTCCATATCGAACAGGGCCCGCGACTGGAGAACGAGAAGAAGACGATCGGCGTCGTGACCGCGATCCAGGGCAGCCGCCGCTACATCGTCGAGACGTCGGGCGAGGAGGCGCATGCCGGCACGACGCCGCGCTCCGCCCGCAAGGACGCGTTCGCGGCCGCTCTGCGCATCGCCCAGGCGATGTACGAGGCGACGACCGACAAGGACGACACGCTGCGCTTCACCATCGGCCGCGTCGATGTCGGTCCGGGCTCGCCCAACACCGTGCCCGGCAAGACGAGCTTCACCATCGACATGCGCCATCCGTCCGATGCCGTGCTGGAGGCGCACGAAAAGAAGCTGAAGGAGATCGTGGCCGCGAAGGCGGCGCCCTGCGCTGCGAAGATCGAGCGGGTGGTGGCGGTGCCGCCGACCGACTTCGACCCCACAGTGATCGACCTGGTGCGCGCCAAGACCAATGCGCTGAAGCTCTCCAACATGGACATGCCGTCCGGCGCTGGCCACGACGCCATGCACATCGCCCGCCTCTGCCCCACCGGCATGATCTTCGTGCCCTGCGAGCGCGGAATCAGCCACAACGAGATCGAGAACGCCGCTCCATCGGATCTCGCCGCCGGCACCAGGGTGCTGGTCGAGGTGCTGGCGGAGTTGGCGAACCGTTGACCTACCTCGTCGTCCCGAGCGGAGCGCAGCGAGGCCGAGGGACCTTGCCTGAAGCCGGCAAGGCCCTTCGACTGCGCGCCTGCGGCGCTTCGCTCAGGGCGACAGCCATCTAAAGGAAGAACTCATGTCGAAGAAGATGCAGTCCGAGCTCGTGGCGATCCTGTCGGACCTGATCGCGCTGCCGAGCCCCTACCCGCCTGGCACCTCGGTCGAGATCTGCGCCTACACGGCGAAGCGCCTGAAGAAGGCGGGCTACAAGGTCGAGATCGCGACCCACAAGAAGGGCGTCGACAATGTCGTGGCGCGGATGAAGGGCAAAGCCAAAGGTCCCGTCATCGCGTTCAACGCCCATGTCGACACGGTGGGCGTGGGCGAGCGCGCCAGCTGGAAGAGCGATCCCTATAAGGCGCTGGTCAAGGGCGGCCTCGTCTACGGGCTCGGCGCCGGCAATTGCAAGGGCAGCATGGCCGTGCAGATCTGGCTCGCCGAGGAGATTGCGCGCCGCGGCGGACCGTCCAGGGGCGAGCTGATCTTCACCTTCGTGGCCGACGAGGAGAATCTCGGCCCCGACGGCATGGAATTCCTGCGCAAGAGCGGCAAGGTGCGGCCCGACGCACTGATCCTGGGCGCGCAGACCGAGAACAACCTGATCGTCGCCGAGCGCGGCGTGATGTGGGCGAAGATCACCACCAAGGGTCGCGCCGCCCATGCCGGCAACCCGGCAGCGGGCGACAACGCCATCCTGCGCATGATGCGCCTCGTGGGCGCGCTCAGCTCCTACTACGACAAGGCGCTGGCCAAGCGCGTGTCGGGCGCGATGAAGTCGACGGTGAACATCGGCATGTTCCACGGCGGCCACAACACCAACGTCGTGCCCTCGGCCTGCACGGTCGAGATCGACCGCCGCCTGCTGCCCGACGAGAAGGTGAAGGACGCCTTCGCCGAGCTGAAGCGCGTGGTCGACGGCGTCGGCGAGCCGAAGAGCCAGTACACGGTCGAGTTCCTGACCGGCACCAACGGCTTCTTCGCGCCGGAGAACGGCGCCGCCGTCGGCGCCTTCGAGGCGGCAGTGAAGGCGCACAGCCGCCGCAAGGTGAAGTTCCTCAACGCCACCGGCGTGAGCGATGGCCGCTACTATGCCGACGACGGCATCGAGATCATCAACTTCGGGCCGGGCTCCGGCGCCCAGGGCCACGCCGCCAACGAGAGCGTGCCGATCGCCGAGATGATCGACGCTGCCGAGATCCAGCTCGACGTCGTGAAGCGGCTCCTGGGCTGACCCGGCTCAGCGGCCGATCGACTGGAACCAGTTCTCCAGTCCCTGCATCGCCGTGCGCAGCCCATCGAACCCGTCGCCGCGCGCGGCGTGCCGCGGCGGCGGCCGGTAGGGCCGCGGCGCGGGCGTGGCTTGAGTCACGACTACCTGCGGCGCTGGATCGGTACGCAAATCTTCGAGCAGGTCGCGATCGAGCGTGTCTGCTCGCCCCAAGCCGCGTTCATCGCGATAACGCGTCGCGGCGGCCATCGTCATCGGTCCGGCCGCACCGTCGACTGGCCCCGGATTGAAGCCGAACCCGCGCAGCCTTGCCTGCATCTCCCTGATCTCCTCGCGGGTCAGTGGCGGAGGAGGTTCGACGACGGCCGCCGTAGCCACTTGCGCCGGCGCGGGAATCGGGACCGGTCCGGCCGAGACGACCTGGATCGGCGGTGCTGGGGCGGGCGGCGGAGGAGCCGCGACGGCAGCGACCTCGACCGGAACCGTCCGCTTGTTCGCGGCAATGGCGACCGGCGGATCGTCGAACGGCGAAGCCAGCATCACGACCGCCCAGGCGATGCAGCCTGACAGGGCTCCGCCGCCGGCCATCACGGCGATCGACTTGTGGCGGCGCTGACGCTCAAGGTCGTATTCGGCCAGGGCGGCGCGGCGCTTCTCGGCTGCGCTCTTCGGATCGGCCGTCGAGCGCTGTGCCATCCGCTCACCCAGGCCGCGCGAAAGCCCTTCCAGGGACTGCTTGAAATGCTCGTCGACCGGTCCGCTCAGCTCCTTGTGAAGCTGTCGCGCCCGGCGCAGCGCATCCTGTTCCGCGTTTCGATCCCCAGACATGACTCACCCCTTCCGTCGGGGCCAATGTTGGGACTGAATGGCGGCACAGTAAGCGTCTGGCCCGTGACCAATTTGCGACCAGCGCCCCGCGAACCGGAGGACCGTCTTGTCGTTCTATGAAAAAGGCCAAACCCGCATCCACTACCAGGAAGCCGGCAGCGGCTTTCCGCTGCTGGTCATCCCGGGCGGCGGGCTGAATTCCACCATAGCGGGCCTCGATGCCACCCATCCGTTCAATGCCCTGAAGGAGTTCGCCGGCGACGGCTTCCGCTGCATCGCGGCCGACCTGCGCAACGCCAATGCCGGCCAGTCGACCGGTCCGCTCGATATCGAACGGACCTGGGATTCCTTCACCGACGACCATGTCGGGCTGATGGACCATCTCGGCATCCAGAAGTTCATGGTGCTGGGCTACTGCATCGGCCAGCCCCTCATCTGGACCCTGATCAGGCGGGCGGGCGACCGCGTCGTGGCCGCCGTCCTGGCGCAGCCCTCCGGTCATCGGCCCGAGATGCCGACGCAGTTCTACGACAACAACATGAAAGGCTGGGGTCCGGAGTTCGTGAAGAAGCGGCCCGAATACTCGATGGACCAGGTGAGC
>CAYRBQ010000145.1:0-8212 GCA_964422305.1 uncultured Reyranella sp.
GCCGCCAAGTCCGGCATCCACGGCTTCACCAAGGCGCTGGCGCAGGAAGGCGCGCCGAAGGGCATCACCGTGAACGCCATCGCGCCGGGCTCCACCGACACCGACATGGTCTCGGCCGTGCCGGCCAACGTGCTGGAGAAGATCGTCGCCAAGATCCCGGTCGGCCGCCTCGGCAAAGCCGAGGAAATCGGCCGCGGGGTGATGTTCCTCGTCGCCGACGATGCGGGCTTCATCACCGGCTCCACGCTGTCGATCAACGGCGGCCAGCACATGTATTGATCGCCCGGGGAGGGCTAGGATGGGGCCGGCGGCGACGCCGGCCTTTTTCGTTGGGAGACTCCATGGCCAAGCTTACCGAGTACAAGGACATGAGCCCGCGGGCGAAGGCCGTCGTCGACGGCATTGCGACCGCGCGCGGCATCGATCCGTCCGAGATCAACAATGTCTGGAAGGCGCTGGCGCGTCACCCCGACACGATGGAGCGCTTCGCCGCCGAAATGAAGGCGGTGATGGCGCCGGGCAAGCTCGATGCGCTCACCAAGGAGATGATCTATCTCGCCGTCAGCCTCGCCAACCGCTGCGACTACTGCATCGCCTCGCACGGCACCATGGCGCGTCAGAAAGGCATGACCGAGGAGATGCTCGGAGAGCTCATGGCCGTGGTGCTCGCTGCGCAGAAGGGAAACCAGATCGCGACCGCCTACCGCGTGCCGGTCGACGCAGCGTTCGAGGAGAAGTGACGTGAGCGTACAGTCCGCCAATGCCGGCCGGAATGCCGGCAAGTGGGATGCGAACCTCTATCTCAAGTTCGCCGACCATCGCGTGCGTCCGGCACTCGACCTGATGGGCCGGCTCGATCCCGCCAACGGCGCACGGCCTGGCCACGCGGTCTACGATCTCGGCTGCGGCGCAGGCAACATCTCGCGCATCCTGGCCGAGCGTTTCCCGGCGGCGGAGATCGTCGGCATCGATTCGTCGGAGGAGATGCTCGCCAAGGCACGCGGCCAGACAGCCGATCCCCGCATCACCTACACCCTGGGCGATCTCGCGCATTTCGAGCCGGGCAAGCCGCCCGGCATCCTCTACAGCAATGCCGCCTATCACTGGCTGGAGGGACATATCGACATGTTCCCCGGCCTGATGAAGCTGCTTCCCTCGGGCGGCCAGCTCGCCATCCAGATGCCGCGCAACCACGAGGCGCCGTCGCACGCGCTGATGCGTACCGCGGCCGAGAGCGGACCATGGCGCGACAAGCTCGCCAACGTCCGCACCATCCGGCCGGTACTGGAGCCCGCGGCCTACTACGACGTACTGAAGCCGCTCTGCTCGGAGCTCGAGGTCTGGGAGACGATCTACCAGCAGCCGCTCACGGGCAAGGATCCGGTGGCGCAGTTCACCTCCAGCACCGGGCTGCGTCCTTTCCTCGACCTGCTGGCCGAGCCCGAACGGACGCAGTTCTACGAAGCGTACGCGGCGCTCACGGCGAAGGCCTATCCGACACGGGCCGACGGCATCACGATCTTCCCGTTCCGCCGCCTCTTCATCGTGGCGCGCCGCGCATGATCCTGCGCCGCCTGTTCGTCGTCGCGCTGCTCGCGGTCTTCGCCTGTCAGGGACGGGCAGGCGTCGCGGCGCCGCAGTCGATGGTGGCGGCGGCGCATCCTCAGGCGGTCGAGGCAGGGCTCGAGGTGCTGCGGCGCGGTGGCTCGGCTGTCGATGCGGCCATTGCGGTGCAGATGATGCTGGGCGTCGTCGAGCCGCATGCCTCGGGCATCGGCGGCGGCGGCTTTCTGCTGCACTACGATGCCGCGACCAAGGCCCTCGTTGCCTATGACGGCCGCGAAGCGGCGCCGGCCGGGGCGACGCCGACGATGTTCCTGACACCCGATGGCAAGCCGCTGGGCTACGAGCAGGCAGTCGCGTCCGGCATCTCGGTCGGCGTGCCCGGCCTGCTCGCCATGCTTGAGATGGTGCACAAGGAGCAGGGCAGGCTCGCCTGGGGCGAGCTGTTCGCGCCGGCCATCGCCGCCGCGCGCGACGGCTTCACCGTGTCGCCGCGGCTCGCGACCTGGCTTGCGCGCTTGCCGACCCTGCGCGACGAGCCGGCGATCCGTGCGACCTATTTCAATGCCGACGGATCGGCGAAGAAGATCGGTGATCGCGCCGCCAATCCCGAGCTCGCCGCCACGATGCAGGCGATCGCCCAGCAGGGTATCGAGGCCTTCTATCGGGGTGCCATCGCCGAGGAGATGGTCGAGCGCGTGCGCCGCCACGTGCGGCCGGGCACGCTCTCGCTGGCCGATCTCGCCGACTATCGGGCGATCAAGCGCGAGGCGCTGTGCGGTCCCTATCGCGTCTGGACGGTCTGCGGCATGCCGCCGCCCTCGTCGGGCGGCTTGGCGATCCTGCAGATCTTGGCCTTGCTCGAGCCGTTCGAGATTTGGCGCGATGCTCCCGACAGTCTGCGGGGGCTGCATCTCATCGCCGAGGCGAGCCGGCTCGCCTTCGCCGATCGCGACCGCTACGTTGCCGACCCGGCCTTCGTCGACGTGCCGGTCGCCGGGATGCTGTCTCCGGCCTATCTCGCGGAACGCCGCTGGTTGATGTCGCCCGGTCGCAGCATGGGCAAGGTCGGCCCGGGCGTGCCGCCGGGCTATGTCGAGCGCGGCACCAGCCACATGAGCATCGTCGATCGCTGGGGCAATGCGGTCGCATTCACCACGACCATCGAGGCACCGTTCGGCGCGCAGATCATGGTGCGCGGCGTGCTGCTGAACAACGAGCTGACCGACTTCTCGGCCGAGCCCGAGACGAACGGCAGGCCGATCGCCAACCGGGTCCAGCCCGGGAAGCGGCCACGTTCCTCGATGTCGCCGACGATCGTGCTCGACCAGGACAGCCGGCTCGTGGCCGCGCTGGGCTCGGCCGGCGGGTCGCGGATCATCGGCGATACGTTGCAGGCGCTGCTCGGCATGCTCGACTGGAACCTGACGCCCGAGGCCGCACTCGCCCAGCCGCGGATCATCAACCGCAACGGCACGACGGAGCTGGAGCGCGATACTGCAGGCGCCGCGCAGGCCGACGCCTTGCGCAGGCTGGGCCATGAAGTACAAGTCCGCCGGCACGAGGGCGGATTGACCGCCATCCGGCGCATCGGGGACGGATGGCAGGGCGCCGCCGATCCGCGGCGCGACGGCGTCGCCCGAGGAGAGTAGGAATTGGCCCAGAAGAAGCTGCCCACCGTATTGCTGCGCGCTGGCGAGGATCGCCGCGTGCGCGCCGGCCATCCCTGGGCCTTCTCCAACGAGATCCTGATGGACGCGGAGACCAAGGCGCTGCCGCCGGGTACGCTCGCGACCTTGCGTGCGCCGGGTGGCGAGGCGCTGGCCCTCGTGACTTTCAACCCGCACTCCCTGATCGCCGCCCGTGTGCTCAGCACCAATCCGGAAGCGACGATCGATGCCTTGTTTCTCGGCCGCCGTCTCACGCAGGCCGCCGCGCTGCGCGACCGCCTGGTCGGTATTCCATATTACCGCCTGATCCACGCCGAGGCCGACGGTCTGCCGGGCGTCATCATCGACCGCTTCGGCGACGCCTTCGTCGTCCAGGTGAACAGCGCCGGCATGGATGCGCTGACGCCGATCCTGCTCGAAGCGCTCGAGGCGGAGTTCGGGCCGAAGACCATCGTGCTCAAGAACGACTCGCCGGTGCGCGAGCTGGAAGGATTGACGCGCCAGATCGTGGTGGCCAGGGGCGAGGCGGGCAGCATCGAACTGGTCGAGAACGACGCCCGGTTCGTGGCCGACCTGTCGGGCGGGCAGAAGACCGGCTGGTTCTACGACCAGCGCGACAACCGGCGCTTCATGGCGAGGCTCGCCAGGGATGCGCGCGTCCTCGACGTCTACAGCTACAGCGGCGGCTTCGGCGTGCTGGCCGCGCATCGAGGTGCCAAGTCCGTCACCTGCATCGACCGCTCGCAGGCTGCGCTGGACTCCGCCAAGCAGGCCGCTTCCCTGAACGGCGTCGACAAGATCGTCGGCTTCGAAAAAAGCGAGGCCTTCGACGCCCTGGAGAAGCAGAAGAGCCGTGGCTTCGATGTCGTGATCTGCGATCCGCCGGCCTTCGTGAAGAGCCGCAAGGATCTCAAGACCGGCGCCCAGGGCTACCGCAAGCTGGTGCGTTTGGCGGCGCCGCTGGTGACCAAGGGCGGCTTCTTCTTCGTGGCGTCGTGCTCGCACTTGGTCGATCCGCCGACATTCGCCGAGCAGGTCCGGCGCGGGCTGCGCGATGCTGAGCGGACCGGCCGCATCCTGCGCAGCTCGGGCGCCGCGCTCGACCACCCCGTGCATCCGGGCCTGCCGGAGACCGCCTATCTCAAGGCGATGGTGCTGCAACTCGACTGATCGTTCGAACTCGGGGGAGGGAAGATGAAGAAATTGTCGCGCCGTGACCTGCTTGCCGGAGCGGCCTTGACCCTGGTTGCCACCGGGGCGCTCGCCCAGCCGGCCGGCGATCCCGCGCAGCTTGTCTCGATCATGGAGCGCTATGGGGCGGCGCTGCGTTCCAACAACGTCGAGGCGCTGGTCGCGCTCTATGCATCGAACGGTGTTTTCATGCGCGAAGACATGCCGGCGGTCGTCGGGCGCGACGCTCTGCGCGCCGCCTATCGTCAGGTCTTCGCTACCCTGAAGGTCGACCTCGCCTTCGAGATCCAGGAAGTGGAAGCGGCCGGCGACATGGCCTGGCTGCGCTCGACCTCGAAGGGCCGGATCAAGGTCCTGGCGACCGGCGCGGAGTCGTCCAATTCGTTCGGCGAGCTGGTGGTCTTCCGCCGCGAGCAGGGCGAGTGGCGGATCCGCAGCTACATGTATGCTTCGAATCGGCCCGGCGCCGGCACACCGAAATAGCGCCAAAAGAGCGGGGAGAGGGCAATGACGAGAATTCTGGCGCTGATCGCGGCGCTGCTGGTGGCCGCATGCTCGATTCCCGAGCGCGGGCCCGCGGTGCCGCGCACCGACACGACGAAGGCCCAGCCACTCGGCATTCCCAATGCGCGCTTCTATGCCGACGCCGATCCTGGCCCGATGATCCAGGAGGGTCTCCTTTCCCTTCGCCGCGAGCTCACCGCGCACGGACTAGGCATCGACCGGCGATCGGCCGACCGCCTGCCACCCGCTCACTTCCTCGCGGTGTCGGGAGGCGGAGATAACGGTGCGTTCGGCGCCGGTCTGATCAACGCCTGGACCGAGCTCGGCACACGGCCGTCGTTCAAGATGGTGACCGGCGTCAGCACCGGCGCCCTGACCGCGCCCTTCGCCTTCCTCGGGCCGGCCTACGACGGCTCCCTGCGCGACGTCTACACCACCATGACGCCCGAAAAGGTCTACCGGAAGAGGGGCATCCTGGCAGCTCTCTACGATGACGCCATGGCCGACACCACGCCATTGTCCGAAGTGATCGCCCACTACGCCGACGAGAGGCTCCTGCAGGCGATCGCCGCAGAGTACCTGAAGGGCCGCCTGCTGATGATCGGCACGACCGATCTCGACTCGCAGCGGCCGGTGATCTGGAACGTCGGCGCCATCGCCGCCAGCGGAAAGCCGGGCGCGCTCGATCTCTTCCGCAAGATCCTGCGGGCATCGGCGGCGATCCCCGGTGCTTTCCAGCCAGTGCTGATCGATGTCGAGATCGACGGCAAGAAGTATCAGGAGCTGCATGTCGACGGCGGCGCCATCGCCCAGCTCTTCCTCTATCCGCCGTCGATCGACGTCGGCCAGACCGGCGGCCAGCGCAAGCGCTACGCCTACATCATCCGCAACGCCCGCCTCGATCCGGACTATGCGATGGCCGAGCGCCGCACCATCACCATCGCCGGACGGGCGATCATCGCGATGCTGGCGGCCAGCGGCTACAACGACGTGCTGCGGACCTATTTCGTCGCGCAGCGCGACAAGGTCGACTACAACCTCGCCTTCATCGGCACGGATTTTGAATCCCCCAAGGACGGCGAGTTCGACCAGCGCTACATGCAATCTCTCTATGCATACGGCGTTCAGCAGATGAAATCTGGACGCGCTTGGCACAAGATTCCGCCCGGTTTGGGGACGATGACCCGCATAGGTCAGTAGCGGAGGAGTAGAGTTCATGGACAAGGCGCTGATCGAGCTGCTGGCGCGTCGCGCGGGGCTGGCCAAGGCGCTGGCGGAGTTTCCGGACGATGTCGAGGTCGCGGCCAAGCAGGCGGCCGACGTCGCCTCCCGCATCAAGCGTCCCGCCGATCCCGCTGCCGAGCCGTGGCCTCCCATGAAGGCAGGGGCCGGCCTGTGAGCGACCTCCATTGGATGCCGGTCGGCGAGGCCGCCCGCGCCATCGCGGCGAAGAAGCTTTCGCCCGTCGATCTTACCAAGGCACTGCTCGATCGCGTCGAGAAGCTCGATCCCAAGCTCAACGTCTTCATCCGCGTCGACGGCGAGGCGGCCCTGCAGTCCGCCAAGGCGGCCGAGGCCGAGGCGATGTCGGGCCGGCTGCGTGGGCCGCTACATGGCGTACCGGTCGGCATCAAGGACATCATCGACGTGGCAGGCCTTCCCACGACTTGCCATTCCAAGGTGCGCGCCGATCACATGGCGACGGCCGACGCGGTCTGCGTCGAGAAGCTGCGCGGCGCCGGCGCCATCGTGCTGGGCAAGCTCTCGACCCACGAGTTCGCGATCGGCGGGCCGAGCTTCGACCTGCCCTGGCCGCCGGCGCGCAACCCGTGGAACCCCGATCATCATCCCGGCGGCTCCTCGTCGGGCTCGGGCTCCGGCGTCGCGGCGGGCCTGTTCCCGATGGCGCTGGGCACCGACACCGGCGGCAGCGTGCGCAACCCCGCGAGCTGCTGCGGCATCGTCGGTCTCAAGCCGACCTATGGCCTGGTCTCGCGCCGCGGCGTCTTTCCGCTCTCGTTTACGCTCGATCACATCGGGCCGATGACCCGCTCCGTCTCCGACAATGCGCTGATGCTGGAAGCGATCGCGGGCCACGATCCACTCGATCCCGGCAGCGCCGCCGCGGTGCTGGGCCACTACACCCGGGGTGTCGAGCGCGGCATCCGCGGCCTGCGCGTGGGCTTCGTGCGCCACTTCCACGAGATCGATACGCCGGCCCATCCCGACGTCGCGGCCGCGCTGGAGAACGTCGCGAGCACCCTGCAGAAGGAAGGCGCGGAGGTTTGTGACGTCAGCCTGCCGACGCTCGGCGAATTCGGAGCGGTGAACCGCGTGATCCTGCAGAGCGAGGCCTGGTCGATTCACGCGCCGTGGCTCGGCGAGCGTCCGGGCGACTACGGCATGCTGGCGCGCCGGCGCCTGATGCCCGGCGCCTTCATGGGCTCGGGAGACTATGTGCTGGCGGGCCGCCGCCGGCTCGAGATGATCGCGGCCGTCGAAGCGGTGCTGCGCGAGGTCGATGTGCTGCTGTGCGCCAGCTCGATGGACCCGGCCTGCCGCATCGACGATCCGGCCGAGGTCGAGCGCACCTATCCGCGCCAAGCGCGCACGCCGTTCAACACTACCGGCCATCCCGCCCTCGCGATGATGTCCGGCCTCTCCTCGGGCGGCATGCCGGTTTCGGTGCAGTTCGTCGGTCGCTATTTCGACGAGGCGACGATCTTTGCCGTGGCGCGCGCCTGGGAGCGCGCCGCCGGCATGGACAAGAAGCATCCGCCGATCGCCTGATCGGCAGAAACTATTCGTCGAATTAGTTCTTGTCGTCCGGGCGGGCCTTGCCGGTTCGCCCGCCCGGGGCAAGATATCGACCCATGATCCAGAAACGTCAGCTCCGCCTCGGCGCCTTCATGCGTCCGGTCAGCATCCATACCGCCGCCTGGCGCTATCCCGGCGGCACGCCGGATGCCAACTTCAACCTGAAGGCACTGGTGAAGTACGCGCAGACGCTGGAGCGCGGCAAGTTCGACGCCTTCTTCATGGCCGATCATCTGGCCGTGCTGAACATGCCGATGGAGGCGCTGAAGCGCAGCGCCACGGTGACGTCGTTCGATCCGCTGACGCTCCTGCCGGCGCTTGCCATGAAGACCGAGCGGCTTGGCCTGATCGCCACCGCCTCGACGACCTTCGAGCCGGCCTACACCATTGCCCGCCGCTTTGCTTCGCTCGACCACATCTCCGGCGGGCGTGCCGCCTGGAACCTGGTCACCACGTCCAACCCGGAT
>CAYRBQ010000146.1:0-8189 GCA_964422305.1 uncultured Reyranella sp.
CAGCGATCGCCGGTGAGGACGCCAACTGGGGCCGCATCGTCATGGCGGTCGGCAAGGCGGGCGAGCGCGCCGACCGCGACAAGCTTCGCATCTCGATCGGCGGCGTGCGCATCACCGACGGCGGCCAGGTCGTGCCGAACTACGACGAGGCGCCGGTCGCCCAGCACATCAAGGGGCAGGATGTCGTGATCGACATCGATCTCGGCATCGGCCGCGGTCGTGCCACCGTGTGGACCTGCGATCTGACCCACGGCTACATCGACATCAACGGCAGCTACCGTTCTTGACCGCGTCTTTCGACGAAGACTGTCCGGGCGGCCCGCCGCCGCTGGGCAAGCGACCGCTCGTGCTTGTCGCGGCCGTCGCGCTGGTCGACACCGACAGCCGCGTGCTGATCGCTCAGCGTCCTGAAGGCAAGTCGATGGCCGGGCTCTGGGAGTTTCCTGGAGGCAAGGTCGATCCCGGCGAGACGCCCGAGCAGGCGCTGGTCCGCGAGCTGCACGAAGAGCTCGGCATCGAGACCGCGACGAGCTGCCTGGCGCCGATCGCGTTCGCCAGCCACGGCTACGAGAAGTTCCATCTCCTGATGCCGGTCTTCGCCTGCCGCAAATGGAGCGGCACGCCGCAGCCGCGCGAAGGCCAGGCGCTGAAGTGGGTCGCGCCCATGGAGCTCTCGAAGTATCCGATGCCGCCCGCCGACCTGCCGCTGGTCGGCCTGCTGCGCGACCTGCTCTAGCGCGGTTCCTCGGCCAGCGCCGGCAGATTCGCTCCCTCGCGCCAGCCGACGAGCTGACGGAAGATCACCGCCTGCGCCGTCGCCGCGACGGCGGTGCCGCCGTAGGAGACCAGAAGAGCCGCCGTCCAGGTAATCACCGCGGCGGCCTCGTTAGCGCCCAGCATGCCGCGCGTCAGGCCGAGAACAAACAGCGTCGCCGCGGTGGTGGCGATGGCGCCGGCGAGGAAGGTCAGGAACAGCACGCCGATGATGGTCCAGCCGTTGCCGCGGCCATAGGCCCAGGACAGGCGCGGCGAGAAGGGCACGTCAACCGATGACGCCGCGAGCCCGTAACTGACCCGCAACGCCAGCACGATCGACACTGTGAAGCCCGCGCCCAGCGGTGCGGCCAGTGCCTGCCGGCCCGCGACCTCGGGGTCGGCGGAGGGTGTGGTTCCGAACGCGGCCGGATCGATCGAGCCCACGGTGAGCACGAATGCGACGAGCAGCACGAAAGTGATGCCGCCCACCTTGATGAGATGGACCAGGAACGCCATCTCGCGCGGCGACCAGCCGAGGCCGGGCAGACGGTCGACGCGGTGAGGCCCCAGTAGCACGACGCGCTGCCACGCCACCATGAACATCACCGTCGGGATGATGTCGGCGGCCTTCTCGATCAGGATGGGGACGAAGGAGTCGCGCGTCATCGCCGAGCCGACCAGCCGGATCGCCAGCGAGATGATCCAGGGGATGGTCACCAAGTGGAAGAAGAGCCGGATGTTCGCAAAGAAGAAGCCGAAGCTCTGCGCGATCACGCCGCCGAACGACAAATTCACTGCAGCCACGATCTAGCTCCGCTCCACCTTTTCGCCGGCGCTCATTTCGCTGGTTCCCAGCGCATCGGCGAGCCGCTGCGCCGCGCCGCCCGGCTTGAGCGGCTTGGGCTGGGACGCGTGCGGCGCCCAGCCGTGAAGGTAGAGCACCTCGAAACTCGCCGCGACCCGTCCCGAGGGCAGCGAGAAGCGCTCGCCGTAGAGCTCGGCCGCACGCATCAGGGTGGCGCGTCGCGTCACGCCGCGGCGTCGTTCGGCCACCAGGTTGCTTTCACCCATGCCGCTCAGGTCGCGCATCAACGCCAGCGCATTGTCGTACTCGACCTCGATCGTCTCGCTGTCGGCGACCGGCAGGGCGAAGCCCGCGCGCTGCAGCAGCCCCGCGGCATCGCGCAGGTCGGCGAACGGCGAGACGCGCGGGCTCAGCCCGCCGTCGATCTCGCTTTCCGCCGCCGTCAGGGCCTGGCGGAGCTGCCACAGCGTCGCGCCGCCCAGCATGGCGCCGAGGAAAAGCCCGTCCGGCTTCAGGATGCGCGCGATCTGCATCAGCGTGCCCGGCAGGTCGTTGACCCAGTGCAGGTCCATGGCGCTCAGCACCAGGTCGAAGCGGCCGGACGCGAAGGGCAGGAACTCCTCATCGGCGACGACAGCCGGGCCGCGCGCACGGCTCGCGAAGCCGGGTCCGAGGTCTGTCCGGACGAGCTGCTCGACGAGCTTGTGGCCGCCCAGCGCCGTCGCGACCTCGTCGCCGTGGCTGCCGAGGTCGAGCGCGAGCGGGAAGGTGCGTCGGACGTCGGTAAGACGGTCGACCAGCCGCTCGGCGATCTCGCGCTTGAGGAAGGAATGCCGGTCCCAGTCCCGGGCGGCGCGTTCCCGCCGCTGACGCAGGGTCGCGCGGTCGAACACCAGCAGGGGATCGGGGCTCGTCACAGTGGGTATGTAAGGCCAAAGTGGGATGGCGGGTAGGGGCCGCGCCATCCTGTCGGCGCATTTCCCCGGCCCAATCCACCCATGTTGCGGGCTGGATTGAGAGAGGTTCTCGTCGGGGCGGGGCGGGTGATGCTCGACGCCGTCCTGCCACCGCTCTGTCTGGGCTGCAACGAAATCGTCGGCACCTCAGGCTCGCTCTGCCCGACCTGCTGGCGGGGTTTCACTTTCATTGCCGCGCCTCACTGCGCACGCTGCGGCTATCCCTTTGCCGAGGATCTCGGCGGCGATGCGCTGTGCGGCGGCTGCCTCGCTCATCCGCCGCGCTATCACCGGGCGCGAGCGGCGCTGGTGTACGACACGGAAAGCCGTCGGTTGGTCCTGCCGTTCAAGCACGGCGACCGCACAGACATCGCCCGGGCCTGCGGCGGCTGGATGGCGCGCGCCGGCGCCGAGCTGCTGACCTCCGCCGACCTTGTGGCGCCGGTTCCACTCCATTGGCGGCGTCTTCTGACGCGCCGCTACAACCAGGCGAACCTGCTCGCCCGCGTCGTCGTCCGGGCTGCCGGCACGGGCGCACCGCGCCTCGTGCCGGACCTGCTGCGCCGCCGGCGCTGGACCGGATCGCAGACCGGACTGCGTGCCAAGGAGCGACGCAGCAACGTCCGCCACGCCTTCGACGTGCATCCGAAATGGCAGGAGGCCGCCCGGGGCGCGAAGGTCGTCCTGGTCGACGACGTCCTCACGACCGGGGCGACGGTCGAGGCCTGTGCGCGGGCCCTGGAACGTATCGGTGTCGGCCAGGTTGACGTCCTGACGCTGGCGCGGGTCGTCCGGCCAGCGGTATAGTCGAACAAAGAGGTTCATCCCATGGCCAAGATCGAGATCTACACCACGCCGTTCTGCGGCTACTGCGCGCGCGCGAAAAGCCTGCTCGACCACAAGGGCGCGTCGTACGACGAGATGGACGTGATGATGGACGACAAGAAGCGCAGCGAAATGCGCGAGCGCTCGCGGCGCTCGACGGTGCCGCAGATCTTCATCAACGGTCAGCACATCGGCGGTTCCGACGATCTTGCCGCACTGGAACAGGCGGGCAAGCTCGACGCGCTGCTCGCCCAGCCGGGCTGATCCGCGCCGTGTCCGCGTTCAAGGCCGGTCTGATCCAGACCAATGTCAGCAACGAGATGGCGGAGAACATCGCCTTCGTGCGCGAGCAGTCGAAGCTCGCGCGCGACGCCGGCGCCGACTTCGTCATGACGCCGGAGAACACCGGCCTGATCGGCGCCAACCGGACGGAGACTCTCGAGAAGGCGCAGACGGAAGAGGCGCACGGCATGCTGGCCGCCTGCCGTGCCGTAGCGCGAGACACCGGCGCCTGGTTCCTGCTGGGCGGCATCCATGTCCGAGTGCCGGGCGAAGAGCAGATTCGCAACCGCTCCTACCTGATCGATGCGTCGGGCGGGATCGTGACCAGCTACGACAAGATTCACATGTTCGATGTCCGCCTCGAGGGCGGCGAGAACTACTTCGAGTCGGCGACCTTCAAGCCGGGCGAGCGTGCGGTGCTTGCCGAGACGCCGTGGGGCGTGCTCGGCATGACGATCTGCTACGATCTGCGCTTCCCCTATCTCTACCGCGATCTCGCGCATGCCGGTGCCGTCATGCTGTCGATCCCGTCGTCCTTCACGGTGCCGACCGGCAAGGCCCACTGGCACACCATCCTGCGGAGCCGTGCCATCGAGACAGGCTGCTACGTGTTTGCGCCGGCCCAGGTCGGCACGCACAAGGGATCGGGCCGCAAGACCTATGGGCACTCGATCGTAGTGGCGCCGTGGGGCGAAGTGCTGGCCGATGCCGGCGGCGAGAAGCCGGGCTTCGTCGTGGCAGATGTCGACCTCGCCAAGGTTGCTGAGGCGCGCAAGATGGTGCCGTCGCTCCAGCACGACCGAAAGTACGCCGCGCCGGTGCTGCACAAGGCTCAGGTCGCCAAGGCCGCGGAGTAGGCTCAGAGCTTCCGCGCAGCGATCCTCTGCACCATCGCCATTTTTGGCTCGCTGATCAGGCGTGCCTCGTAGGCGATTACCGAGAAGCGGCCGCGCATCAGCTCAAGCAGCTCTCCGTCCTTCAGCAGGAAGTCGGGATTGCTCGGTTTGCCGAAGCGCTCATTGCCGACCATGAAGGTCTCGTACAGCAGCACGCCGCCCGGCTCGAGCGCATCGAACAGCGCGGGGAACAGCGGGCGGTGCAGATAGTTGGCGACGATCGCCGCGCCGAACTTGCGGCCGGGCAGCGGCCACGGCGATCCATCCTCGAGATCCGCCGCGATGATCTCGATATCGTCGCGTGTCGGGAGCTTGGCCGTGTCGCGATCGATGGCGGTGACGCGATGGCCGCGATCGGCGAACAGCATCGTGTGGCGGCCGCCGCCTGCTGCGACGTCGAGCACCTTGGCGCCGGGCGCCACGAGGCCCGCCCATTGCACCATCCACGACGACGGAACGCCCCTTGCGTCGGTCACGATCAAACCCCATTGTCTTGGCACTCCCTTTGTGGGAGTGCCAACGTTCTGTCCTATAACGAATTTGCGATGATTCTGTACCGCCTCCGCTGCACCAAGGGCCACGAGTTCGAGAGCTGGTTCAAGGACAGCAAGACCTACGAGCGTCAGGAAAAGAAGTCCCTGATCGGCTGTGCCATATGTGGCGACGCCAAGGTGTCGCGTGCCCCGATGGCGCCGCGCATCGGCAAGGGTGGCGCCAAGACCGTCGAGGTCGAGGCGCCTGCCGCGACACAGGCTCCTGCGCCGTCGCCCGAACAGCAGCAGATAGCAGCGCTCGCCAAGCACATGCCGAAGGAGCTGCGCGAGGCGCTGCTCAAGGTGCGCGCCGAGGTCGAGAAGAACTGCGAGCATGTCGGCGAAAAGTTCGCCGAAGAGGCGCGCAAGATTCACTACGGCGAGAGCGACAAGCGCGGCATCTACGGCGAAACGAGCGACGAGGAAGCCGAGGCGCTGGCCGAGGAAGGAATCGAGTTCGGCCGCCTGCCCTGGATTCCGAGAGGGAATTGATCTCGGCGACCGCTGCGCCAGGCGTCGCCCATTCCGGCGCGCTGCGTGTCCTCCTCTGCTTCTGTTTCGCCTTCGCCGTCAGCATGCTGTTCCGCGCGGCCAACGGGTTGATGGCACCCGAGCTGATGGCCGAGCTTTCCATCGCGCCGGCGCGGATGGGCTTCGTCGGCGGCGTCTACTTCCTGGCCTTCGGGCTTGCCATGATCCCAGCCGGTCTGTCGCTCGATCGCTTCGGGCCCCGCTTGACCATCTCCGTCATGTCGCTGGTTGGCATCGCGGGCTGTGCAATCTTCGCACTGTCCTATGGCTGGATCGGCCTGTCGGTCGGTCGCGCGCTGTTGGCGCTCGCCTGCGTCGGCACCTTGATGGGCGCAGTCGCCACCATGGCGCGCTGGGTTCCGCCCGAGCGCGTCGCCTTCTATGTCGCGGCCGTCAGTGCAGCAGGCGGCGTCGGCAACATGCTGGCGACCACGCCGCTCGCCTGGCTGATCGGCTGGGTCGGCTGGCGCGGTGCCTACTGGGTGCTGGCAGTGACGTGTCTCGCCATCGCGCTCGTAATGTGGTTCGGCATGCGCGACCGCCCCGACGGCAAGCCGCTCGAATCGACCGGTGAATCATTCAGTAGCGTGATGGCCGGCTTGCGCGACGTGATGCGCCACAAGTCGCTGTGGCCACTGGTCGCTATCCAGTTCGTCGTCTATCCGGCGCAGGCCACCATCGCCAGCCTGTGGGGCGGGCCCTATCTCAATGACGTCTACGGCCTCGATCTCACCGACAGGAGCTGGGTGCTGCTGGCGATGACGGCGATCGCCGTGCCGTTCAGCTTCCTGATCGGCTCGCTCGACCAGCGCTTCAATAGCCGCAAGCGCGTCGTGATCGCCCTCGTCGCGGTTATGATCGTGGCGCTGCTGCCGCTTGCGCTGCGCGCCGACTGGCCGTTGTGGTTCGCCACCCTGGCGCTCTGCCTGTTCAGCGCCATGGGCGGCACGATCGCGGTGCTGCACACCCATGTCCGCTTCAGCTTCCCCGAGCGACTGGCCGGCCGCGGCCTCGCCACGCTCAACACAGCCGTGATGGTCGGCGCCTACTTCATGAACCAGGCGACCGGCTTTCTCGTCGAGCTGTTGCACGGCGACCTGCAGGTGGCGCCGCCGCTCGCGTACCAGGCAGTGTTCGGCTGGCTGATCGTCTCGCTGTTCGCGGGAATCTGGTTCTATCGCTTCGTGCCGGACGCCAGGCCACGCGCCTGAGCTAGCGACGGACCCCCGACAGCATGTAGTTGACGTCGAGGTCGCCTTTGTTCAGCGACCATTGGCGGCTGAGCGGGCTGTAGACCACGCCCACGATGTCGTCGGTCTCGATGCCGCCCGCCCGCAGGCCGCGCGCGACCTCGGAGGGCTTCAGGAACTTCTTCCAGTCGTGGGTGCCGCGCGGCAGCCAGCCCAGCACATATTCTGCGCCGGCGATGGCCAGCGCCCAGGCCTTGGCGGTACGGTTGAGCGTCGAGAGGAACAGCAGTCCGCCGGGCTTCACCATCTCCCCGCACGAGTGCAGGAAGAGGTCCACGTCGGAGACGTGCTCGACGATCTCCAGCGCCATTACGACGTCGAAGCGGGCGCCCTCGGCGGCTAGTGCCTCGGCTGTACCTTGGCGATAGTCGACGGCCAGGCCCTGACGCTCGGCATGGAGCGAGGCCACCGCGATGTTGCGTGCCGAGGCGTCGACACCGGTTACCCTGGCGCCGAGCCGCGTCATCGGCTCGCTGAGCAGGCCGCCGCCGCAGCCGATATCGAGCAGTGAGAGGCCGTCGAGCGGATGCCCGGAGAGCGCATCGCGCTGCCAATGGGCCGCGACGCGGTCGCGGACATAGCCGATGCGCACCGGGTTCAGTCGATGCAGCGGCGCGAACTTGCCGGCGGGGTCCCACCACTCATCGGCGATGCGCGAGAAGCGCTCGACCTCGGCGGGATCGACCGTACCCGGAGCGTGGCTATGCGCGGTTTTGACCATGGCTACCCTTGACCCATATGGGGCCGCCGGTATCTATAGCCCGCTTTCCCGGCAAGGACTTCTCCTTCGAGTGGCTTCATGGCGCGCATCGTTCTGAAATTCGGCGGTACTTCGGTCGGCGACACGGACCGGATCAAGAACGTCGCGCGCAAGGTAAAGGCCGAGGTCCTGCGCGGCAACGAGGTCGCGGTCGTGGTGTCCGCCATGTCTGGCGCGACCAACCAGCTCGTCAAGTGGGTCAACGAGATATCGCCGCTGCACGATCCGCGCGAGTACGATGTCGTCGTGGCGACCGGCGAGCAGGTGACGATCGGGCTCCTGGCCATGGCGCTGCAGCAGGAGGGCGTGAAGTCACGCTCCTGGGTGTCGTGGCAACTCCCCATCAAGACCGACGCCGCCTACGCCAAGGCCCGCATCGCCGAGATCGACACGACCGAGGTGGCGAAGACCATGACCGCTGGCGAGGTGCCGATCGTGCCGGGCTTCCAGGGCGTGTCGCCCGAAGGACGCATCACGACGCTCGGCCGCGGCGGCTCGGACACCTCGGCGGTGGCGCTGGCAGCCGCGCTCAAGGCCGACCGCTGCGACATCTACACCGACGTCGACGGCGTCTACACGACCGATCCGCGGATCG
>CAYRBQ010000147.1:0-4476 GCA_964422305.1 uncultured Reyranella sp.
GGTCCGCCGTCCTGGGGGTTCGGGCGCGATCGGAATCGGCCCAAGATAGTGAAATTCCTACCACAAACCTGCTGAACCTGCAACTTCACCGGCGCATGGCTCGACGGGGCAGGCGCATGGCTGCTGGCAATGCATGCACGAAGCTTCTTCAACCGCGCCCCTTCTCGAACCCCGCGAGGAACTGCACGAGGTTGCGGCCGAGATCGTCGCCGAGATAGCCGCCTTCCTGCACGAGCACCGTCGGCAGGCCGAGGCGCGCGATCTTCCCGGCCATCGCATGGAAGCCCGCACCCGTCACCTTGAGGCCCTGCAGCGGGTCGCTCTCGCTGGCGTCGAGGCCGAGCGCCACTACGAGCGCGGTCGGCTGGAACTCCCTGATGCGGGCCAGTGCCCTGTCGCCGGCCTCGAGCCACGGCTGGTCGGGCGAGCCCAGCGGCAGCGGCAGGTTGAGGTTGAAGCCCTGGCCCTTGCCCGCGCCCTGTTCCTGCGCGTGACCCCAGAAGTAGGGGTAGTACCAGGCGGGGTCGGCGTGGATGGACACGGTGAGCACGTCGTCGCGCTCATAGAAGATGCCCTGCGTGCCGTTGCCGTGATGGACGTCGACGTCGAGGACCGCGACCTTCTGGTGCTTGGAGCGCAGGCGCTGCGCGGCGACGGCCGTGTTGTTCAGGAAGCAGAAGCCGCCCGCCATGTCGGCATAGGCGTGATGGCCCGGCGGCCGGCAGAGCGCGTAGGCGTGGCTCTCGCCGTTCAGCACGAAGTCGGCGACGGTCGCGGCGACCTCGGTGGCGGAGAGGGCCGCTTCCCAGGTGCGCGGGCCGATCGGGCAGGCCATGTCGGCCTGGTGCCAGCCGGCGCGGCCGGCCAGCGCCTTGGGGTAGGAGGCGTGAGCGCGGGCGGGGTGCATGTTCGGCACCACCTCGGGCCCGGCGCCCGGCAGCTCGGCCCAGTCGCGGGCGGCGACCTGCAGGAAGTCGATGTAGTCGGGCGAGTGCACCGTCGCGGCCGGGGCGATGCCGTAGGTCTGCGGCGCCAGGATCTGGTGGCCGGCGGCCTTGGCGGCGGCCAGCAGGCGCGTGGCGCGCTCGGGCTGCTCGGCGCTCTTCTGCTTCACGCCGCGGACGATGAAGGTCTGCGGGTCGTGGCCGGCGTGCTTGTCGGAATAGACGATTCTCATGAGGTCGCGATTGCCTTTGCGTCACGGAGGGCGGCGATGTCGGAGTCGCTATAGCCCACTTCGCGCATGATCTCGACCGTGTGCTCGCCGACCATCGGCGACTTGCGCCGCGTCTCGACGGGGGCGTCGGAGAGCTTGATGGGGTTGGCCGCCGACTTCACCTTGCCGATGCCGGGATACTCGATCTCCAGCACGGTGCCGCGCGCCCTGGCGTGGTCGCTCGCGATCACGTCGCTCACCTTGTAGGCGGCCGAGCAGGGCATGCCGGCGGGGATCAGCCTGGCCAGCAGTTCGTCGGCGGTGTGCTCGAGGAAGTAGGCCTCGATCATCGGCTCCAGGATCGAGCGATGCTCGACCCTGCCGGCATTGGTCTTGAAGCGCTCGTCGGCGAGCCAGTCCTGCTTGCCGAGCGCCGTGCAGAGCAGCCGCCAGAAGGCGTCGTTGGTGCCGGCGATGAACACCGGCTGCGTCTTCGTCGGGAACACGCGCAACGGGCAGAGGATGGTGTTGGACGTGCCCATGCGCTCGGGGTTCTCGCCGGTGAGCCCATGGTTGGTGATCCAGTGGCTCATCATGTGCATGCCGACGTCGAACAGCGACAGGTCGAGGCGCTGGCCCTTGCCGGTCTTGTGGCGGCCGAGCAGGGCGAAGGCGATGCCGCCGGCGCAGGCGAGGCCGGTCGCATAGTCGATGGGCGCGGTGCCGACGCGGCACATCTCGCCCTGATAGGGACCGGTCGCGTCCATCAGGCCGATCTCCGCCTGGATGCAGGGATCGTAGCCGGCGCGCGACGAGTAGGGGCCAGTCTGGCCGTAGCCCGAGACCGAGGCATAGACGAGGCGCGGGTTGGCCTTGGAGACGGTGTCCCAGCCGAAACCGAGCTTGTCGATGACGCCCGGCGTGAAGGCTTCCATGAACACGTCGGCCTTCCTGACGAGGCGCATCAGCACGTCGCGGCCGCCGTCGGTGCGCAGGTCGAGCGCCAGGCCGCGCTTGTTGCGGTTCATCGAGGGCACCCAGGCGCCGCCGAAGTGCGGGCGGAAATGCTCGCCGCCGAGCGGCTCGACCTTGATCACGTCGGCGCCCATGTCGCCCAGGATCTGGCCGGCGGTGGGGCCGGCGATGACTTGCGTGAGGTCGAGAACGAGCGTATCGGACAGCGGAAGCATCAGGCGGGCACCCATGGAGGTCGAGGTCCCGACCAATAGCGGCGCGATACGGTTTCTGCCAGCGCCGGCCTAGGCGCCCAGCAGGCGTCTGGTCAGCAGGGTGCGCATATCGCGGCGGCCGTCGGCAACCAGGACCACGACCACCTTGTCGTCGACGACCCGATAGAGAATTCGGTACGGCTTGAAGAAGATCTCCCGAAAGTCGAGGACGCCGTTCTCGGCAAGCTCCTTCGGATGCGATCCGCGATTCGGGAACGCTTCCAGCCTGTCGATCGCCTGCCCGATCTTCGCCATGGTGAACAGCGCCTTGTCTGGCGAATCGTGTTCGGCGATGTAGGCTTCGATCTCGATCAGATCGCGCTCCGCGCCCTGATCGATGACGACCGTGTAGGTCTTCACTTGCCGGCTTTGCGCGCTTGCGACCGTTTCCGAAGGTCCGCAAAGACATCCTTGGCGGGGCGATAACGGCCTTGTTCGATGTTCTTGTTGGCAAGCGCGAGGATCTTCAGCAGGGCGAGCGTCTCTTGGGTCTGCTCATAGGAAACAATGTCCTGAACGACAGCCTTGGCTTCGCCGTTCTGGGTTATGATCATGGGCTCGCCGACCTCGCCCAGCTCCTGGATGATCTCGGCGGCATTCGCCTTGAAGTAGCTGATGGGCTTGATGCGGGCAGCGCGTGCCATGCTATGCTCCTTGTGGTCCGAATTTAGTCCAGTAACGGTCCGATGACAACGGAGTTGCCATGAAGTCCGCCGCCCCTTCCGATCCGAGGACCAACCTCCGTGTCGATTTCGACCGCCTGTGGTCGAGCCTCATGGAGCTCGGCCGGATCGGCGGGACCGAGAAGGGCGGCGTCTGCCGCATCGCGCTGACCGACCTCGACCGCCAGGGCCGCGATCTGTTCGTCAAATGGGCGAAGGCGGCGGGCTGCACCATCAAGGTCGACCAGCTCGGCAACATCTTCGCCCGCCGCGAGGGCCGCGACCCCACGAAGCCGCCGGTCATGACCGGCTCGCATCTCGACACCCAGCCGACCGGCGGCAAGTTCGACGGCGCCTACGGCGTGATGGCGGGGCTGGAGGTGCTGCGGGTGCTGCACGATTCCAACTACGTCACCGAGGCGCCGATCGAGGTCGCGGTGTGGACCAACGAGGAAGGCTGCCGCTTCGCGCCGGCGATGGTGGCGTCCGGCGTGTTCGGCGGCGCCTTCGAGCTCGACTATGCGCTGTCGCGCACCGACCGCGACGGCGTGAGCTTCGGCGAGGCCCTGAAGGCGATCGGTTACGACGGCAGCGAACCGGTCGGCGGCCGCAAGGTCGGTGCCTTCTTCGAGGCGCATATCGAGCAGGGCCCGATCCTGGAGCGCGAGAAGAAGACGATCGGCGTGGTGACCGGGGCGCAGGGCCAGCGCTGGTACGAGATCGAGTGGACGGGCATGGAGAGCCACGCCGGCACGACGCCCATGGAAGGCCGCCGCGACGCGCTGGTCGGCGCCGCCGAGCTGATCGTCGAATGCCGGCGCATCGGCCTCAGGCCGAACGGCCGCTCGACCATCGGCGTGATCGAGAGCCAGCCGCAGGCCCGCAACACGATCCCCGGCCGCGTGTTCATGACGGTCGACTTCCGCCATCCCGACGACGGCGAGCTCTCGAAGATGGACGCCGAGATGCGCGCGGCGGCCGCCGACATCGCCAAACGCCACCGGCTCGAGGTGAAGATCGAGCAGATCTGGTACTTCCCGCCCTCGCCCTTCGCCAAGGAGCTCGTCGACTCGGTGCGCCGCGGGGCAGAGCAGGCGGGCTACGCCCACATGGACATCGTGAGCGGCGCCGGCCACGACGCCTGCTACGTCAACCGCGTCGCGCCGACGGCCATGATCTTCGTGCCCTGCAAGGACGGCGTCAGCCACAACGAGATCGAGGACGCCGCCAGGGACGATGTCGGCGCCGGCGCGCAGATCCTCCTGCAGGCGATGGTCGAGCGGGCCAATGCTTGAGCAAGCTTTCCTCCCTTGCGCGGAGTCCGCGCAGGGGAGGTGTCGTCGTCTTACGACGACGGAGGGGTCATGAGCCAGGCGAGTGGCCCTGACCCCTCCGTCCGCGCAGACGCGGACACCTCCCCTTTGCGGAC
>CAYRBQ010000147.1:4486-8157 GCA_964422305.1 uncultured Reyranella sp.
AAAGGGGAGGAGCGCTGCTGTCGGTCGCGACCGCCGCGCTGGTCGCGAGCATCGCGGGCATCGGCGGGGCGCTGCCGGTGGTGCTGGCGGCGACGCAGGGCGTGGGTGCCACGCCCGAACAGACGGCGTCGTGGGTCTCGGGCCTCGGCATCGCCACGGCGATCAGCACGCTGATCCTGAGCGTGCGCTACCGCATGCCGATCATCGCGGCCTGGTCGACGCCCGGTGCGGCGCTGATCGCCTCGACACCGGGCGTGCCGAGCTTCGCCGCCGCGGTCGGCGCCTTCGTGCTGGCGGCGGCGCTGGTGCTGCTCACGGCCGCGGTGCGACCGCTCGGACGGCTGATCGAGAGGATCCCGGCCAGCATCGCGGCCGCCATGCTGGCGGGCATCCTGCTGCGGCTGGTCATGGCGATGTTCGAGCACGTGCCGACGGCGCCGCTGCTGGTGCTGCCGCTGCTGCTGCTGTTCCTGGTGGCGCGGGCCTTCCTGCCGACGCTCGCCTCGCTGGTCGTGCTGGTGGCGGGGGCGCTGCTCGCCTGGTCGCTGGGCCTGGTGAAGCCGCTGCCGTCGCTCGGGCTCTCGACGCTCGCGCTCACCGCGCCGGTGTGGGACGTGGCGACGCTGGTCGGCCTCGGCGTGCCGCTCTATCTCGTGACCATGGCCTCGCAGAACCTGCCGGGCTTCGCGGTGCTGCGCGCCTCGGGCTACCAGCCGCCGGCGCAGCCCATCCTTGCCGTCACGGGCGCGGCCTCGCTCGGCACGGCCTTCCTCGGCTCGCACACCTCGAACCTCGCCGCGATCTCGGCCGCGATCTGCACCGGGCCCGATGCCCATCCCGATCCGGCCAAGCGCTGGATGGCCGGGCCTTTCTATGCCGCGTTCTGGGGCCTGTTCGCGCTGTTCGGCGCCTCGGTGGTCGGCCTGTTCGAGGCCCTGCCCCCGGCCTTGCTGGCGACCGTCGCCGGCACCGCGCTGCTGGGATCGACGGCCGGCGCGCTGGGCTCGGCGCTGTCGGGCGACCAGGACCGGCTGGCGGCGGCGGGCACGCTCGCTGTCACCGTCTCGGGCGTCGGCCTGCTCGGCATCGGCTCGGCGTTCTGGGGCCTCGTGATCGGCCTGCTGATCCTCGGCATCGACCGGCTGGTGAAGCGCTAGTTCAAGCACACGAAGATTTGTGTCGCGTGGCCGCCGGCCGGCCGGCAGCGTCCTCGGATCGACCGGGGAGGTGTTCGTGAAACGCTACATTGTAACCATGCTCGCCGTCGCGCTCGGCCTGGCGGCTGCTCCCGCCGGCGCCCAGGCGCCGATCACGCCGTCGGCGCAGAATCCGGTGCGCGAGATCAGCAAGGTCGCAGGCGAGATCTACCGCTTCCGCAACAACAACCACTACTCGATCTTCGTCGTCACGGTGGCCGGGATCATCGTGACCGATCCTATCAACGCCGCGGCCGCGACCTGGCTGAAGGGCGAGCTGGCGCGCAACTGGCCGAATCGCCCGGTGAAGTTCCTGGTCTACAGCCACGACCATGCCGACCACTCTTCGGGCGGCGAAGTGTTCGCCGACACCGCCACGGTGGTGGCGCACGAGAACGCCAAGGAGGTCATCGTCGGCGAGAAGCGGCCGACCGCGGTGCCGCAGGTGACCTTCACCGACCAGCTCACGGTCGAGCTCGGCGGCACGGTGATGGAGCTGCACTATGTCGGGCGCAACCACTCCAACAATTCGGTGGTGATGCGCTTCCCCAAGGAGAAGGTCGCCTTCGCCGTCGACTTCATTCCGGTGAATGCCGTGTCGTTCCGCGACTTCCCGGACGCCTATATCGACGAATGGATCGAGTCGCTGCGCAAGGTCGAGGCGATGGAGTTCGACATCCTGGCCCCCGGCCACGGGCCGCTCGGCACCAAGGCGAGCGTGACGGCGTTCCGCGGCTATCTCGAGGACCTGCGCGCCCAAGTGCTGGCGGCGGCGCGCGCCGGCAAGTCGCTCGAGGACACCAAGAAGAGCGTGGACCTCTCGAAGTACAAGGATTGGGGCGGCTTCGAGCAGATGGGCCAGCTCAACATCGAGGGCATGTACCGCATGGTGCAGGCCAACCGCCGCGGCAACTAGGCGGTCGGAAAGCGCGCCGCGTAAGGCTCGAGCGGCAGCTCGAGCGCGCGGCAGAGGAAGCCAATCGTGTGATAGTAGCCCACGAGCGCGATCACCTCGAGGATCTGCGCCTCGTCGAAATGCGCGACGAGCGCGTCCCAGGTGGCCGGCGCGATCGTGCGACGGTCGACGAGATTGTCGGCCGCGGCGAGCAGGGCCTGCTCGTCGGCCGACCAGCAGCCGGCGTTCGCGGGGCCGTGCACCGTGGCGGCGATCTCGGCGGCGCCGAAGCCGACCTTGCCCGCGAAGAAGGCGATATGGACGCCCCATTCGTACTCCGCGCCCAGCCGCGCCGTGGTGCGGTCGATCACGATCTCGCGCTGGCGCAACGACAAGGGGCCTCTGTCGAGCAGGCCGCCGGCGAACATCTTCTCGAAGACGCGTGGGCTCCTGGCCATGGTGCGGAACAGGACCAGGGGAGGCACGCCCTCGGGCATGATGCGCTCCAGCGCGGCGGCGATGGCTTGCGGATAGGGCGGTTCGGCGGGGGCGATGCGGGTCATGGACCCATGCTACACTTTACGTAGCGTTACGCTACAGAAATTGTAGTAACGGAGTGACATAGATGGTGAAGCGCGCCAATCCTCGAGCGGCGAGGGGCTCGGCGACCGGCCGGCCGATCATGCGGCTGCTCGATCTGCTGGGCAGGCGCTGGACCCTGCGCATCGTCTGGGAACTGCGCGAGCAACCGAAACGTTTCCGCGAGTTGCAGGAGGCGATCGGCGCCAGCCCGACCATCATCAACACGCGGCTGGCTGAGCTGCGCGAGGCCAGGCTCGTGACGCTGGAGGAGGCCGCGGGCTACCGCCTCACGCCGCTCGGCGAGGATCTGCTGAAGCTCTTCCTGCCGCTGCACCTCTGGTCGGAGAAATGGGCGAAGGCCGCAGGATAACCTTCAAAGCCTGCTCTTCCGAACTCCTCCCCCGTTTCGGGGGAGGTGCCCGCGCAGCGGGCGGAGGGGACCACAGATACTGCTCTATTGAAGCTTCTGCCCCCCTTCGCCCTCGTATGACGAGGGCACTTCCCCCGCTTCGCGGGGGCAGAGGGCGATCTTCACTTCAGGAACGGATTGTCGCCGCCGCGACCCTTGCGGCGGGGAGGGAACTGCTCGGCGAGGTAGTCGAGGATCTCGGTGCGCTCCTCGGGCTTCAGCGGCGCCATCTTGTGCTTCTCGATCATGAGATCGAAGGTCCCGTCCCAGAGGTCGCGCGTCAGGCCCTGCGCCTTGATCAGGGCCACGCCGTGGCAGGCGGTGCAGGCATAGAAGGTGGTCTCGCGGCCCTTGCCGTCGGGCAGGTCCTCGACGGTGTCGTTGTGCGGCGGCGGCTTGCCCTTGTCGGGATCCGCGATGGCGGCGACCGCCGCCGCCGGCGCGGCCGGCGGTGTGTAGGTGGGCTGGGGGCCGCGCAATCCGCCGGCGCGATCGAGGCCGAGCACCAGGAACGTCGCCTCGAGGGTGACGCCGACGGCATGGGAGACGTTGAGCTGGGTCAAGTAGTGACGATCTCCCGGATGCGGTT
>CAYRBQ010000148.1:0-8149 GCA_964422305.1 uncultured Reyranella sp.
ATGGTGCCGCGCTGCTGCACCTCGTCGGCGATCAGCACGTTCTTGCGGTCGAGGAAGAGGATGCGGAACTGCTCGGTCTTCTCGTGCGCGAGTGCCGCGTGGCAGTAGTCGATGAGCTGCTGCCAGTTGGTCAGGACCGGCATGTCCTTGACCTTGCGCTCCGCCAGCCGCCGCCCGCTCTCGCGCAGCGCCCGGAAGTGCACCAGGGTGCGCTGGTCGATCTCGAACTCGCGCAGTTGCTGGGGTTCGGCTGCGAACACGTCGCCCAGCGTGCCGAAGCGCTCGAGCAGGCGCTTGGCCAGCGGCTTGGTGTCGATGCGATCGATCGAATAGAAGAGCAGCAGCTCCAGCAGCTCGTAGTCGGGAAGCGACTCGACGCCGGCCTTCAGCACCCGCTCGCGCACCCGCGCACGGTGGCCGAAGTAGTGAGGCTTCGGCGCTTCCGCCTCGCCGCTGTTGTGACCGCTGCCGGCGGGCATCGCCTCGAGCGCGGCGACGATCTTCGCCGTGGGATCCTCCGCGGTGAACTCCCAGCACTGGTCGAGCCGGTTCCACGCGCCGCCCGCCTCGCGCAGCAGCACCCGGTGCGGCAGCGTGTTGCCGCTCACCCGCCAGAGGTTGTCCGCGGCCTGCAGGCGCAAGCCGGCCGCCAGCAGCGCGACCAGCGCACCGTCGTCGGCCTCTTGCTCGACCTGAACCCGCTTCGCCTTCCCCATGGACCGCAACGATCCGCTGCAACCGCGGCGGAAAGGCGGCGAAGACGTGCCTTTTACTCGATGACCTCGTCGGCCCGCACCAGCAGGCTCGGCGGCACGGTGAGGCCGAGCGCCTTGGCGGTCTTGAGGTTGATGACGAGCTCGAACTTCGTCGGCTGCTCGATCGGCAGGTCGGCCGGTTTGGCGCCCTTGAGCAGCCTGTCGACGTAGGTGGCGGCGCGGCGGTGCTGAACGGTCGTGACCGGCTGATAGGCCATCAGGCCGCCGGCTTCGGCGATGACCGCCAGATGGTACGCACCAGGCAGCCTGTGACGCGCCGCCAGCTCGGTCATGAGGGAGCGGTTCACCACGAACATGCTCTCGCCGGTCGTCGTAACTCCTTCGACGCGTTCCTTCGTTCCTGCATCGAACGCAAGCGGAAGGTCGTCTGCGGTGCGGATATCCTGGATTTGCAGCTTGATGCCGAGCGAGCGTGCCGTCTCCTCGAGCGCTCTCACCTGAGGCGGTGCGATCGGGTCGGAAAGGTGCGACAGCACGAGCACGCGCGAGATCGGCGGCACGAGCTCCTTCAGCAGCTCCAGCCGCTTGACGGCGAGCGAGGGCGCCATGCTCGACAGCCCGGTGACGTTTCCGCCGGGCCGGGCGAGGCTGTCGACCAGGCCGGCGCCCACGGGATCGCCGAGGCCGATCATGACGATCGGCACTGTCTGCGTCGCCTTCTTGGCCACCTGGGTGGCGGGCGTGGTCGTCGTGACGATGACATCCGCGCCGCGGCCCACGCAGTCGGCGGCGAGGGCCGCGTAGCGCGTGGCCTGGCCGTCGGCCGACAGATAGTCGATGTCGATCGTCTGCCCCGGGACGAATCCCAGGTCGCGCAATCCCTCGAAGAAGGCGCCGTACCGCGTCGATTGCAGGGATCCCGGATCGAATGTCAGGAAGCAGAGCCGCGGGATCTTACGGGGCTGGGCGCGCAGGGCGAGCGGCCATGCCGCCGCGACTCCACCGAGCATGGCAATGGCATCGCGCCGTCTCATGTGTCGCCTCTTCCCGGGCTTCCGGGTCCCCGTCTCAGTCTGCCTTTCCCGGACGTCGAATTCACGTCCGAATTTCAGGCCCTTTCCCGCTATGATCCGTCCATGCAATCCGCTCTCAGCCAGATTCGCCAGATCGACTACACCGTCATCTTCACCCGAGACATGGCGGCGATGCGACGCTTCTACGAGACCGTCATGGAGTTCCCGCTGCTTCGCGTGCTGAGCGAGCGCTGGGTCGAGTACCGGGCCGGCGCCAACACCCTGGCGCTGAGCGCTCCCGGCCGTTTCGGCGACCCGCCGGCCGCACCGGGGGCGGCGTCGCTGCAGCTCGCCTTCCGTGTGCCGCCGCCCGCCGTCGCCGAGTGCGCCGCCACCTTGCAGGCGAGGGGAGTCGAGCTGGTCTCGCCGCTCACCGACCATGCGTTCGGCCATCGCACGATCTTCTTCCGCGATCCCGACGGCAACCTGATCGAGATCTACGCCGAGATATGAGCTACGCCGACATCGACGCTGCTTGCTCGGCCTTCGCCCTCGAGCACACCCTGCCGGGGCTCGCCGCCGGCATCGTCCGCGAGGGCGAGCTCGTCCATGTCGCGACCGTCGGCCTGGCCGACCGCGAGGCGGGGCGTCCGGTGGGGCGGGACACCGCCTTCCGTATCGCCTCGATGACCAAGCACACGACGGCGCTCGCCGTCCTCTCGCTGCGCGATGCCGGCAAGCTCGCCCTCGATGCGCCGCTGGCCGAGTACGTGCCGCAGTTCGCCGCCGTGAAGCCTGCCACCGCCGACGCCAAGCCCGTCACGGTGCGCGACCTCATGAGCCACCTCGCGGGCTTCGTCACCGACGATCCGTGGGGCGATCGCCTGCTGGGCATGAGCCCTGCCGAGCTCGACCAGGTGATCGCCACCGGCAGGCTGTTCGCGCGCGCGCC
This sequence comes from uncultured Reyranella sp., assembly GCA_964422305.1. Taxonomy (GTDB): domain Bacteria; phylum Pseudomonadota; class Alphaproteobacteria; order Reyranellales; family Reyranellaceae; genus Reyranella. Next base: position 2,682 of record CAYRBQ010000148.1, read on the forward strand.
CGGGCTCGCCTTCGAATATTCGAACTTCGGCTACGCGCTGCTCGGCCGCGTGCTGACCAACGTGAGCGGTGAGCCCTACCAGGCTTACGTGCGCCGGACGCTTCTCGAGCCGCTCGGCATGACGCGCACGACCTTCGACGCGATCGCCGCCAGCAGCGGTGATTATGCCTTCGGCTATCGCCTCGACGGCGAGTTCTGGTCGCGCGAACGCATCGAGCCCGACGGCGAGGTCGGCGCCATGGGCGGCCTTGCGACCACCGCGCCCGACTATGCGCGCTGGGTCGCCTTCCTGCTCTCCGCCTGGCCGGCGCGCGACGATCCCGAAAGCGGGCCGGTCCGGCGTTCCAGCGTGCGCGAGCTGGCGCTCTACCATGCGCCGCCGCACGGCTTCGATCCCGATCGGCCGATGCCGCCCACCGCCTATGGCTACGGCCTCGCCAATACCGCCGATCCCGTGCTCGGCCGCCTTTTGCATCACGCGGGCGGCCTGCCGGGCTACGGCTCGCATGTGTCGATGCTGCCGGATCGCGGCTGGGGCGTGTTCGCTTTCGCCAACCGCACCTATGCGCCGATGTCGAAACTGACGCCAAAGCTGATGACGATCCTGCACGAGGCTGCGCCGAAACGCGCGCCGGCCGCACCGTCGCCGGCGCTGAAGCGCGCGATCGAGGCGGTCGTGAAGGCTTACGCGTCGGGCCGCATCGAGGACGTGGCGGACTGCTGCGCCGTCAACCTGCTGCTCGACACGCCGCCGCGCTATCGCAACGCCGAGCTCGCCGATCTGAAGTCCAGGCTGGGCGAGGGGATCACAGTGGAAGCGATCGAACCGGAACACGCGTTGGCTGGCCGCTTCGCGCTGGCCTGTGCGCGCGGCCGGCTCAGGGTGCACGTGATCCTGTCGCCCGAGGCCGAGCCCGGGATCCAGAAGCTGGTGTTCAGTACCGACCAGAACTCATACTGAGGAGGCCGCGCAGCGGCCGTCTCGAAGGATGGGCAACTAGCAAAGTACGGGACCCCACCCTTCGAGACGCGGCCTGCGGCCGCTCCTCAGGGTGAGGCTTTGTCGCTGTGAGCTAAGCCGTCGCGACTTCGAGCGTCTTGGCGCTGCCGAGGTCGTAGGGCGGCTTGTTGAGCTGGGCGGGCGACAGCGTGAAGAACTCGACGCCGGTCTCGGTGATGCCGACCGAGTGCTCGAACTGGGCCGAGAGCTGCTTGTCGCGCGTCACCGCGGTCCAGCCGTCGCTCAGGATCTTCACCTGCCAGGTGCCGGCGTTCACCATCGGCTCGACGGTGAAGAACATGCCGGGCTTCAGCACCGGGCCGCTGCCCTTCTTGCCGTAGTGCAGGATGTTGGGGGCGTCGTGGAAGATGCGGCCGAGCCCGTGGCCCGAGAAGTCGCGCACCACGGCAAAGCGCTGCGCCTCGACATAGCTCTGGATGGCGAAGCCGATGTCGCCGACATGGGCGCCGGGCTTGGCGACCGCGATGCCGCGCATCATCGCCTCGTAGGTGACGTCGCAGAGGCGCTTGGCCTTCACGCTGACGTCGCCGGCATAGAACATGCGGCTGGTGTCGCCGTACCAGCCGTCGAGAATGGTCGTGACGTCGATGTTGACGATGTCGCCGTTCTGCAACCGCTTGTCCGACGGGATGCCGTGGCAGACCACGTGGTTGATCGAGGTGCAGATCGATTTCGGATAGCCGCGATAGCCCAGCGGGGCGGGGATCGCCTTGTGGTCGAGGATGTAATCGTGACAGAGCTTGTCGAGCTCGGCGGTGCTGACGCCCGGCTGGACATAGGGCGTGATGAAGTCGAGCGTCTCCGCCGCCAGGCGGCCGGCCTTGCGCATGCCCTCGAACCCTTCCGGGCCGTGCAGCTTGATGGTGCGCTCGTCGCGGCGCCAGTAGTCGTCGCTGTCGTCGACGAAATCACGGGGACTGCTCATGCCCCTTATTTGGCATGCGATACCGGCCCTCACAAGGCCGTGCTAAGGTCCTGAAACCATGTCGGAAACCAAGATCGTCACCGCCTGCATCCTCGTCATCGGCAACGAGATCCTGAGCGGCCGCACCCGCGACTCGAACATCCAGTACCTCGCCACCGAGCTCGGCAAGCTCGGCGTGCGCGTGATGGAGTGCCGCGTCATTCCCGACGTCGAGGCGACCGTGGTCGCCACGGTGAACGAGGTGCGCCGGAAGTTCGACTACGTCTTCACCACCGGCGGCATCGGCCCGACGCACGACGACATCACCGCCGACTGCATCGCCAAGGCGTTCGGCGTCGGCATCTCCGAGCATCCCGAGGCGGTGGCCCGCATGACCAGGCACTACGGCGATCCCGCGCTGTTCACGCCGGCCCGCCGCCGCATGGCGCGCGTCCCTCATGGCGGCCTGCTGGTCGACAATCCGGTGTCGGTGGCGCCCGGCTTCCAGATGGAGAACGTCTTCACCTTCGCCGGCATCCCGAGGGTCGCCGAGGCAATGTTCCAGTCGATGAAGCACAAGCTGGTGGGCGGCACGCCGGTGCTCTCGCGCACCGTGCGCACCAATCTGCCGGAGGGCATCATCGCCGAGCCGCTGGGGGACCTGCAGAAGCGCTACGAGGATCTCGACATCGGCAGCTACCCCGCCTTCCGCAACGGCAAGCCCTCGGTCTCGCTGGTGCTGCGGGGCACGGATGATGCACGCCTGGTCGCGGCGGTCGCCGAGCTGATGGCGACGATCCAGGGCATGAGCGGCGAGGCGGAGGAGTTTGTTCAGTAGCCTGAGCCAGGTGACCCGATGGCCGGCGCTGATCGCGATCACGCTGCCGGTCACGGCGCTTCTCCTTTGGCTGCATGCGCCGGCGGCGCTGATGTTGGGGCCGCTGATCGCCGGCATCGCCTTCGCCTCGTGGGGCGGCAAGGTCCAGTTCCCCGTCTCCCTCTTCGCCGTGGCCCAGGGCATCGTGGGGTGCATGATCGCCAGGATGGTGCCGCTCTCGATCCTGGGCGACATCGCGGGCCACTGGATGCTGTTCTCGGTCGGCGTCGTCGCCGTAATCGCCGTGAGCTCGCTGGTCGGCTGGTGGATGACGCGGCTCGAGGTGCTGCCGGGCACGACCGCGCTGTGGGGCGTGAGCCCGGGCGCCGCCTCGGTGATGACCTACATGGCCGAGGCCTACGACGCCGACATGCGCATGGTGGCCTTCATGCAGTACCTGCGCGTCGTCCTCGTGGCCGGCGTGGCGGCGCTGGTGGCGCGCGTCTTCGGCGTGCATTCGGCGCACGCACCCGATGCCATCGTCTGGTTTCCCGAAATCGCCTGGCTGCCGCTCGCCGAAACGCTGGCGCTGGCGATAGCCGGCCCGTGGATCGCGCGCTGGCTCAGGATTCCGGCCGGCGCCTTCCTGGTGCCGCTGTTCCTCGGCATCCTGCTCTCGCATCTCGGCCTGCTGCGGCTCGAGCTGCCCACTTGGCTGCTGGCGGCGAGCTACGCGCTGGTCGGCTGGAACGTCGGCCTGCGTTTCACGCGCGCATTGCTCGGCCACGTGCTGCGTCAGCTCCCCGGCATCCTCGCCTGCATCTTTGTCATGCTGGCGTTGTGCGGCGGGATCGCCGCCTTCATGGTCTACGCGGCCGGCATCGACCCGATCACGGCCTATCTCGCCACCAGCCCCGGCGGCTCGGACTCGATCGCCATCATCGCCGCTTCGACCGACTGCGACGTGTCGTTCGTGATGGCCATGCAGACGGTGCGGATGATCGCCGTGATCCTCGTGGCGCCGATGCTCACCCGGTTCATCGCCGAACGGATCGGATCGCCGCGCAGCCGGTGAGGGATGTCGTTCGGGCCGCAACCATGTGCGGCGACCGCCATTTCCCTCTGGAAGGAGAAATGGCATGGCGACCCTGAAGGACCGCGACCCGGCGACGGGCAACATCCGCACCCTTCATACGCAGCCGCAGGTCGACAGCGCGGCCGCGCGGGAAAAACAGGACGGCGACCCCGCTGTCGAGCCCAAACGCGCCACCGGGACCTTCGCGGTGCTGTCGATCGTCGGTTTGGCCATCGCAGGCTTCGTGCTGGCGGCCGTTTTCGGGGTGATCGGCGAGCCCAATCGCGATCCCACCGCCGAGCGCCTGCCCGGCGGCGCGAGCACTGCCCAGCAGGCGCCCGCCGGGCAGGCGGCGCCGCAACGCTGAACCGCCACCTGTGACATCTTGCGACCGGGCGCCGCTCCCGGTCATTGGGAGCGCTTGAATGCAGAAAGGACACGGCATGCAGTGCTCGATCCATCCAACGACGGCGAGCGACCTTTCCGATCTGGTCGTGAACTACGACCTCACGGACGGGTCCGACTGGGGCGACTGGGAGGAGAGCGTCGAGAAACTGCTGCAGGCCTGCGTGCTCAGCACGCAGGTATGGACGGCGATGGACCGCCAGGAAGTGCCGCTTGCCTTCATGGGTGCAGCGCCGGCGTCGGGTCCGGACTCCGAAGAAAGACAGTGCGGCTTCGTCTGGTTCGTGCTGCTGACGCCGTTCGACGCCGAGGACGCCGAGCTCGTCGAGGCGGTGGGCGGCATGGTGCGGGCGCTGCTGGGCGAGTACGGCCGCCTCGAGAACATGGTTCATGCCCACGAAACCTGGGCGCTAGATCTGTTCCGGAGCGCGGGATTCACCATCGGCCCCGGCGAGCGCCAGCCCGGCGGCATTCATCATCGCGTTTGGATCGAGCAGGGCGACGCGCCGCCCAGAATCCTGCACTGACGGCGCATCCGGCCGGGGCCCAGCAGCGTATCCTGCGGACGACAACCGCGAGGTGGCTGCAGAATGAAGCTTTGGGTCACGAGTTTCCTGGTGGCGCTGGTCGTGCTGGCGATCCTCGACTTCGCCTGGCTGGGCCTGATCGCCCGCGGCTTCTACATCGACCGCCTCGGCCCGCTGTTGCGCGAGCAGCCGCTCTGGGTCGTGGCGGTGCTCTTCTATCTGGTGCACGCCGCCGCCATCGCGACCTTCGCGGTGCCGCTGGCGCTCGTCCACCCGGGTTGGGGTGCCGCTCTCCTGTACGGCGCAGCGCTGGGCTTCTGCGCCTATGCCGCCTACGACCTCACCAACCTCGCGACGCTGCGCGGCTGGCCGGTGGCCGTGACGCTGGTCGACCTCGCCTGGGGCACCTTCGTCACCGCCGTCGCGACCACCGTGGCGTTCGCCGTGGTGAGGCCCTGAACCCGGCTTAGGACTCGCCGTCCTCGATCTCGTGCTCGTAGCCGCGCTTGATGTCGTGCAGCAGGTCCTGCAGCGTGTCGTCGACCGAGCGCATGGCGATGTCCACATCCTTCGCGGGCACGTCGAAAGCGTCGGCGAGCCGATCGAGCACCTGGCGGATCTCGTGCCTGGCATCCAGCTCGGCCTGCACCAGATGGTCGAGCCGGTCGCGCGGATCGGGCAGGGAGATGAAGTTGCGCGCCCAGCCGGCGGGCAGGGGG
>CAYRBQ010000149.1:0-8110 GCA_964422305.1 uncultured Reyranella sp.
GGACCCAGGTGTCCTTGGTGCCGCCGCCCTGGCTCGAATTGACGACCAGCGAGCCTTCCTTCAGCGCGACGCGGGTCAGGCCGCCCGGCACGATGGTGATCTTGCGGCCCGAGAGCACGAACGGGCGCAGGTCGACATGGCGCGGCGCCACCCCTTGGGCCACGAAAGTGGGGCATGTCGAAAGGGCGAGTGTCGGCTGGGCGATGTAGTTGTCGGGGCGCGCCTTGAGGAGGGTGCGGAACTCCTCGATCTCGGCCTTGCTCGAGGTCGGGCCGACCAGCATGCCCTTGCCGCCGGCGCCGTGGATCTCCTTCACTACGATCTCGGGCAGATGCTCGAGCACGTACTTGTAGTCGTCGGCACGATCGCAGCGCCAGGTCGGCACGTTCTGCAGGATCGGCTCCTCGCCGAGGTAGAAGCGCACCATCTCGGGCACATACATGTACGTCGACTTGTCATCGGCCACGCCGTTACCCAACGCGTTGACGATGTTGACGCGGCCGGCGCGCAGCGCCCCCAGCAGGCCCGCGACGCCGAGGAAGGAGTCCGGCCGCATCGCCAGCGGATCGAGAAAGGCATCGTCGATGCGGCGATAGATCACGTCGACCCTCTGGGGGCCGCGCGGCGTGCGCATGAAGACGCGGCTTTCGTCGACGAACAGGTCGGAGCCCTTGACCAGCTCGATGCCCATCTCGTCGGCCAGGAAGGCATGCTCGAAGTAGGCGCTGTTGTAGTGGCCGGGCGTCAGCAGCACGACGTTCGGCTCGACGTCGTCGCTGAACGAGACGGAACGCAGCGTGGCGAGCAGTTCCTCGGTGTAGTCGGCAACCGGGAGGACGCGCATGGCAGAGAACAGCTCGGGGGCGAGCCGCATCATGACTTCGCGATTCTCCAGCACGTAGGATACGCCCGATGGCGTGCGTACATTGTCCTCGAGGACGTAGAAGTCCTTCTCGCCCACGCGCACCAGGTCGATGCCGGCAATGTGGGCGTGCACGCCGCCCGGCAGCTCGAGGCCCTGCGCCATGGCCACGAACTCACCGTTCATCAGCACCTGTTCTTCGGGAATGACCCCGGCGCGGCAGATCTCACGTTGGCCATAGGCATCGGACAGGAAGGCGTTGAGCGCTTTCACACGCTGCGCGAGGCCCTTCCGCATGTACTCCCATTCGTCCCAGGCGATGACTCGCGGAATGATGTCGAAGGGGATAGTCGTCTCGGCGCCGTCCGTCGCGCCATAGGCCCCGAAGGTGATGCCGTGCCGGCGATAGAAGAGGTCGACCTCATGCCGTGTCGCCGCGATGCGCTCAGGCGAGGTGCGTGCGAGCCAGTCGGCGACGCCGCGATAGGGCATGCGGACCGATCCGTCCGCACCCGAGTTCATCTCGTCAAATGCCTTGGCCGCCATCCGGCATTTCACCCCCTGTCGAATCACATTATAAGCAATCGACGGGCCAACAAAGTGCCCGAGAAGAACCACGGAGGAGCGCCGTGAAGCAGGTCCTCATCGATCGGTACGGAGTTCCGTGGGATGTGGCACGCTGCGCCGACGTGCCGGATGTCGGCCAGCCGGCGGCCGACGAGGTCGTGTTCGACGTGCTGGCCTTCCCGATCAATCCGGCGGACATGTGGTTCTGCAAGGGCAGCTACCGCCTGAAGCCGCCGCTGCCGGCTACGCCGGGCGCCGAATGCGTGGGGCGCGTCACCGCCGTCGGCTCGGCCGTGAAGCACGTCAAAGCAGGCGACCTCGTCATCAACCTGCAGCGGGAGAACTGGGCGCAGAAGCGCAAGGTGAAGGGCGACGACGCGATTCCGCTGCCCGCCGGCATCGATCTCCGCCAGGCCGCCATGGTCCGCATAAACCCGCCGACCGCGCAGCTCATGCTCTCGGACTTCGTCGACCTCAAAGGCGGCGACTGGGTGATCCAGAACGTCGCCAACTCGGCGGTCGGCCGCCTGCTGATCGTGCTCGCCCATCAGCGTGGCCTCAGAACCGTGAACGTCGTCCGACGCCCCGAGCTCGCTGCCGAGCTGAAGGGGCTCGGCGCCGACCTCGTGATCGTCGACGGCGACGATCTCGCGGCCCGGGTCGCGACGGAGACGGCCAATGTGCCGATCAGGCTCGGCGTCGAAGCGATCGGCGGTGCCGCGACAGGCCGCATCGTCGAGTGCGTCGCAACCGATAGCACGGTCGTGCACTACGGTTCGATGAGCGGCGAGGACCCCAGGGTCGGCCGCAGCAACTTCATCTATCGCGGGGTAAAGCTCACCGGCTTCATGCTGGGACGCGGGCTCGCCAAGCGCAGCCCCGAGAAGATCCGCGAGATTTACGCCGATCTCGCCGCCCAGGTCGTCGCCGGCAAGCTGCACGCGCCGGTGGACACGGTCTATCCGATCGAGGAGATCAAGGAGGCGCTGCGCCACGCCGACAAGGGCGGACGCAACGGCAAGATCCTGGTGGCGCCGAACGGCCCGATTTGAGCAAGGAGTGGAAAGATGAATTCCGACGTCGCGGCCATCGAGAAGGTCCTGCAGGTCTACTTCGACGGCCTCTATGAAGGCGATACCAGGAAGCTCGGCGAGGCTTTCCACCCCGCCTCGCATCTCTACAGTGCGGGGCCGGACGGCAAGGCGGCCGACATGCCGCGTGCCGACTGGTTCAAGATGGTCGAGAGCCGCCCCTCGGCGAAGTCGAAGGGCAGCGCGCGGGCCGACCGCATCGTGTCGATCGACTTCTCCGGGCCGGCCACGGCCTTTGCCAAGGTCGAGTGCCAGCTCCCGCCACGCTACTTCACGGACTATCTGACGCTGCTCAAGGTCGACGGCCGCTGGCAGGTCATCTCCAAGTCGTTCCACACGGTCGTGCGCGAATAGGCATGCGCGAGGGAACAGTTGCCAGCACTTGCAGGTTCAGCAGGTTTGTGGTAAGAAAATCCCTATAATGGGAGACGCCCGCGGAGAGATCCGCGGGCGTTTTTCATGATGTTCGGCAGGACACTCATGCTGCGAGACGAACGGCGTCGGTGGCACACATCGTCGGATCGGGATTGTCGAGCGTCGTCAAGCACTTGACTGCAATCCGTGACACAGGTCGGCGAACACGCCGTGGCACAACGAAGTGTGCCAAAAACGGGCTCAGCTCTTGGCGTCGGCCGCGACCTGGACCTTGATCATCTTGTCGGCGGGCGCCGACACGGCGCCCGAGCCCGGCGCGCCCTTCTTGATCTTGTCGACGAACTCCATGCCGGACGTCACCTTGCCCCACACGGTGTACTGGCCGTCGAGGAAGTTCGAGTCCTTGAACACGATGAAGAACTGGCTGCGCGCGCTGTTCGGATCGTTGGTGCGGGCCATCGAGACGGCGCCGCGGGAATGCGGCTCCTTGCTGAACTCGGCCTTGAGCGGGCTGCCCATGCCGCCCATGCCGGTGCCGTCGGGGTCGCCGGTCTGTGCCATGAAGCCGTCGATCACGCGATGGAACACGACGCCGTCGTACTTGCCCTCGCGCGCCAGCTTCTTGATCTGTGCGACATGGTTGGGGGCGAGGTCGGGGCGCATCTCGATCACGACGCGGCCGTCCTTGAGGTCGATGTAGAGGGTGTTTTCCTTGTCCATGGCGGAGGCGCCTCCTGCGAGCACGAGAAAGATAGCGAGGATCGGCGTCAGAACGGACAGACGCATGACGTTTTCCTTCGGCAGAGCCACGGTCTGGCGTGGCCGGGCCGGACCTTATAGGCCGAGGGTCGAAAGACAAGCGGCAACTTCGGGGCGGCGACTTCAGGCGAATACCGCCTGCAGGTGTGCATCGTTTGTCGTGGTTTTCGGGGGGAGGGACGCTAGAGTGCCGCGTGGCCGGAGGGGGCTGGCGTATTTTGCCGGTTCCGGTCGCGCATAGTGGGAAGTCATTACTTTAAGCGGATTGGTCGATGACCGCCTTGAGCGGCGGGGACCGGCGCGGCGATGCCTCGTCCCCCATGAGTTCCGTCCTCGAACGACCCGACGCATCCGATAGCGGCGCGCGCGCGCCGGCGCGTCCGCTCGACCAGATATTTCCGCCGCCTGCCGACGCCAGCCGGGGCCCGCAGATGCAGGAGACGTGGACCGCCTTCTGCTCGGAGATGGACGGCGCCGTGCAGGCCGCCATCGACACAAGCCGTTCACCTCCCGAGATCGCCTACGCCATCGGCGAGACCGTCCACAACTATTTCCGTACCCGCGGCCTCACATTGACGAGCTTCGAGCTTCGCCGCCTCGTGGTCGAATTGCTCGCCGGACGCCAGCCGCGGACGATCGAGGCGGCCCGGGAATCCTCCCTCGTGACCTTCGAGCGCGAACCGGCCGCCGACAGTCGGTGGACGGGCGACGAGGCCGCTCCCGTAGCGGCGGTCCTGCCGGATGCCGTCTTCCGTGGCCCGCCGTCGGGTCTCGTGAAGGTTTCTCCGCGGCCGCTCGACGAGATCGTGGCCACGGTCAGGACGCGGCTCGGCCTCGCTTCCGGAACGCAGCCCACGCGCCGGGCCGCGCTCGCGGCAATCGCGTCCGTCCTCCCGGGCGAAGAGCTGACGGGTGAGGAAAGGGAGCGGGTCTCGCTGCAGGCCTTGAGCGAGCTTTGCGGCCTGGGACTGATCGATCGCTTGTGGGCCGACCGCAGCGTACGCGCCGTTTTCGTCGACGGCCCCGAGTCGGTCTGGGTGGAACGCGACGGTGTGGTCGGGCCGGCCGCCGAGACATTCCGTGATCAGGCGCACCTCCTCGAGCTGGTGGGACGGCTGACCGGCCAGGCACCGGACGGCGTCGTTTCGTTTCGGCTGCGCGACGGCAGCGACGGTATGGTGGTGTTTCCGCCGGCCGCGCCTGACGGTCCGGCCCTGGTCCTGCGGCGCGGCGAGCCGGGGCTCGCGACGGTCGACCGGCTGGTCTCGGCAGGCGTCGTCAACCGGCCCGTCGCCGACCTGCTGCGCATGGCGGCGCGCGCCAGGCTCGACATCGTGGTGGTCGGCCCCGAGGGGGCCGGCAAGACCTCGATGCTCGCCGCGCTGCTGCGCGATGCCGTGCCGACGCGGCGTGTGCTGACCCTCGCACGTCATCGCGAATTTCGGTGGCCGCTGTCGGGCAAGGTCGAGCTCGTTGCTTCGGCAGGGCTGGGGCCCGGCGCATCGTTCGGCGCACTCGCGTCAGCGGCGCTGCAGCTTAGGCCCGATCTCGTGCTGGTGGACTCCGTGCAAGCCGACGATGGGCCCGCTCTGGAGAAGCTGCTGGGTCGGCCAGGCCACGGCACGGCGGTTGCGCTCCCTCTGGGCTTGCCCGAGCCGGCCGTCGATCTGGTGGTGCGTCTCGGCCGCGCCGGCGACGGCCTGTTCCGTGCCGTTTCTCTTGAAGACGCGGCCGGCGCCAAGCTCTTTGCCTACCGAGACGGTGAGTTTCATCGCGGCACGGCAGTTCCGGCCTTCGCGGAGACCCTCCGGAGCGCGGGCTACGGCGACGCGCTGCGGACCGTTCTCGGCTGACACGGCTGCGACCGGCCGCCACATACCGGCGAGGGTCGAAAACCCGTTACCACCCACGGCTATATCTGGTACTAACCCGTTTGAAATGCGGGGGATTTTGCGGATCGGAAATTCCGCGAGGTCGATACCGCCGAGGGGACGGATGCATGGTCGGTAAGCGCGTGTTGGGCATTCTGGGGCTGCTGGTCGCGATCGCCGGGTTCGGCTTCGCGGGTACTGCCCAGTCGCAGAAAGTCATCGGCGTGCCGCATGACTGGCAGATCAACCTCCCTCCGCCCTACACGCCGGTCATGGAGAGGGTCGACTCGCTGCACGACCTTCTGCTGGTGATCATCACCCTGATTTCGATCTTCGTGCTGGTCCTGCTGGTCTACGCGATGTGGCGCTTCCATGCGTCGCGCAACCCGGTGGCCACGACGGTCACGCACAACACCGCCCTCGAGATCGCCTGGACGATCATCCCGATCCTCATCCTCGTCGTGATCGCGATCCCGTCGTTCCGCCTGCTCTACTACAGCGACAAGGCGACCGACGCCGCCTTCACGATCAAGGTGACCGGCCACCAGTGGTACTGGTCGTACGGCTATCCGGACCAAGGCGACTTCAAGGTCGAGAGCCGCATCCTGAGCGAGGCCGAGCGCGCCAAGCTCAAGCCCAACCAGCCGCGCCTGATGGCCGTGGACGAGGAGATGGTGATCCCGGCGAATACCGTCGTCCGCATCATCGGCACCGCCGAGGGCGGCAGCATGCACGGCTGGACCGTCCCCGGCTTCGGCATCAAGAAGACCGTGATCCCCGGCCGCCTGAACGAAGGCTGGATCAGCGTAAAGGAAGAAGGCATCTATTTCGGCCAATGCTCGCAGATCTGCGGCATGAACCACAGCTACATGCCCATCGCCGTGCGCGTGGTCTCGAAGGCCGATTTCGACAAATGGGTAGCCGACAAGAAGAAGGCCGCCGGGCTCGCGCCCGCGACCGACGTCGCTTCCGCCGCCACTCCCGCCACCCGCTAAGCGCTTCTCCGCAGGAGACTACTAATGGCCACCGCGCACGGCGCCGCCCACGACCACAGCCACCACGACGACCACCACACGCCGACCGGCATCAAGCGCTGGCTGTACAGCACCAACCACAAGGACATCGGCACGATGTACCTTGTGTTCTCGATCTTCGCGGCGCTGATCGGCGCGAGCTTCTCCGTCTACATGCGGCTGGAGCTGATGCAGCCCGGCGTACAGTACTTCAACGGCGCCGACGGCACGCCCGACGGCCATTTCTGGAACACTGTCGTGACGGCTCACGGCCTGATCATGGTGTTCTTCGTGGTCATGCCGGCGCTGATCGGCGGCTTCGGCAACTGGTTCGTGCCGCTGATGATCGGAGCGCCCGACATGGCGTTCCCGCGCATGAACAACATCAGCTTCTGGCTGCTGCCGCCCGCGTTCATCCTGCTGCTGATGTCGGCTCTTATCGGCGGCGGCGTTGGCACCGGCTGGACGATCTATCCACCCCTCACGATCAACCAGGGCGCCGGCATGGATCTCGCGATCTTCTCGCTGCACATCGCGGGCGCCTCGTCGATCCTGGGCGCGATCAACTTCATCACGACCATCCTCAACATGCGTGCGCCGGGCATGACGCTGCATCGCATGCCGCTGTTCGCCTGGTCGATCCTGGTCACGGCCTTCCTGCTGCTGCTGGCACTGCCGGTCCTCGCCGGCGCCATCACCATGCTGCTCACCGACCGCAACTTCGGCACCTCGTTCTTCAAGCCCGAGGGCGGCGGCGATCCGACCCTGTTCCTGCACCTCTTCTGGTTCTTCGGCCATCCCGAGGTGTACATCATGATCCTGCCGGCCTTCGGCATCGTCAGCCACATCATCTCGACCTTCGCCAAGAAGCCGATCTTCGGTTACCTCGGCATGGCCTATGCGATGGTGGCGATCGGCGTCGTCGGCTTCGTCGTGTGGGCTCATCACATGTACACGGTCGGCATGGATGTCGACACGCGCGCCTACTTCGTGGCCGCGACCAAGGTGATCGCGGTGCCGACGGGCGTGAAGATTTTCAGCTGGGTCGCCACCATGTGGGGCGGTTCGATCCGGCTCGAGGTGCCGATGCTGTGGGCGATCGGCTTCATCTTCCTGTTCACGGTGGGCGGCGTCACCGGCGTTGTGCTGGCCAATGCCGGCGTCGATTACGCCTTGCACAACACCTACTACGTGATCGCGCACTTCCACTACGTGCTGTCGCTCGGTGCGGTGTTCGGCATGTTCGCCGGCTTCTACTACTGGATCGGTAAGATGAGCGGCCGCCAGTATCCCGAGTGGGCCGCCCAGGTCCATTTCTGGACGACCTTCTTCGGCGTCAACCTGACCTTCTTCCCGATGCACTTCTCGGGGCTGCAGGGCATGCCGCGGCGCTACATCGACTATCCCGACGCCATCCACGGCTGGAACATGATCTCGTCGCTGGGCTCCTACGTCTCCTTCGCCGGCGTCTTCCTGTTCCTGTTTATCTGCTACAAGACCTTCACGTCGGGCGCCAAGGCGGGCGACAACCCCTGGGGCGAGGGCGCCACGACGCTGGAATGGACCTTGTCC
>CAYRBQ010000150.1:0-8054 GCA_964422305.1 uncultured Reyranella sp.
CACCGCTTTCCAACCCGATCCTGAACCAGCGCGCGCGTTGTGCACTGGTGCCGTGCGTGAAGCTGTCGGGCACGACGCGGCCCTGGCTCTGCTTCTGTAGCGCGTCGTCGCCGATCGCCGCGGCCGCGGCGAGCGCCTGTTCCACGTCCTTGTCGTCGATCATCTTGCCGCCGCGCTGCCGGTCGGCGCGATTTGCCCAGACACCGGCGAAGCAGTCCGCCTGCAGCTCGGTGCGTACCGAGAGCGCATTGCCGTCGCGTTTGCTCATGCTCTGGCGCATCTGCTGCACCTTGCCCGAGATGCCGAGCAGGTTCTGGACGTGATGGCCTACCTCGTGGGCGATCACGTAGGCCTGCGGGAACTGGCCGGGCACCCGGAAACGGCGCGCGAGCTCGTCGAAGAAGCCAAGGTCGAGATAGACGCGCTGGTCGGCCGGACAATAGAACGGCCCCATCGCGGCTTGGCCGACGCCGCACTCGGTGCGCGTGGCGTCGCGGAACAGCACAAGCCTTGGCTCGCGATACTGCTGTCCCATGCCCCTGAAAATGTCGTTCCAGACATCCTCGGTGCTCTTCAGCACGCGCGAAACGAACTGGGCCTGCTCATCGGAGGGCTGGGCCCCCGGCGTGGTCCGGCCGGCCGAGGCCGGCCGTGCCGGCGGTTCCTGGGTATAGGTGGCACCGCCACCCGCGATGTCGCTCAGGATGGCGCCCGGGTCGGCCCCCATGATCATGGCGATGACGACGAAGGCGACCAGGCCGAAGCCGCCCTTGAACAGGCCGCCGCCGCCACCACCCATGGGAATCGGGAAGCCGCCTCCACCGAAGCCTCCACCGCCGAATCCGCCGTCGTCACGGCGATCCTCGATGTTGCTGCTCTGGTCGCCATCCATCTGCATGGCTTCTCTCCCCGGTGTCCGGATCGTCTATAGTGCCGGGCGATGAGTCTCACCATCGCCACCTGGAATATCAACTCGGTCCGGCTGCGGATCGGAAACGTCGAACGGTACCTGAAGTTGCGCAAGCCGGACGTGCTGTGCCTCCAGGAAACCAAGAGTCCTGACGAGTTCTTTCCGCACTCGGCTTTCGAGAAGCTGGGCTATACGCATCGCCTCGTCCAGGGCATGAAGGCCTACAACGGTGTCGCCATCGTCTCGAAGGTGCCCTTCACGGCAGCGAACATCCATCACCGCTGCGGCAAGGAGGATTGCCGGCATGTCGAGGCTGCCCTCGACGTCGGCGGCGATCCCATCCTGCTCGACAACCTCTACATCCCGGCCGGTGGCGACGTTCCCGATCCCGATCTCAACGTGAAGTTCGCGCACAAGCTCGACTTCTATCGCGAGATGGCGGATTGGTACGCCGACCGCAAGCCCAAGCCGCGCGCCCGCAAGGGCCTGCGCCGGATCACCGTCGGCGACCTCAACGTAGCGCCGCTCGAGCACGACGTATGGAGCCACAAGCAGCTCCTCAAGATCGTCTCGCATACGCCGGTCGAGGTGGAGCTGTTCGGTCGCCTGCAGGCTTCGCTCGACTGGATCGACGTACCGCGCAAGTTCGTTCCCGCCGACAAGAAGCTCTATTCCTGGTGGAGCTATCGCAACAACGACTGGCGCATCTCCAATCGCGGGCGCAGGCTGGACCATATCCTGGCGAGCCCTGCGCTCGCCGGCGCGATCCGCAGCCATCGCATCGATGTCGATGCGCGGGATTGGGAGCTGGCGTCGGACCATGTCCCGGTCTCGGCGACGTTCGAGGTCTAGAGGGAAGCCATGCTGCACATCATCTTCATCATCCTGATCGGCTTCGTGGTCGGCCTCGTGGCGCGCTGGATTGGCCCCGCTGCGCACATCCAGGGATTCTGGATCACTGTCCTCATCGGAATCGCGGGATCGGTGATCGCGACCTATGGCGGCCAGGCGCTCGGCTTCTATCGGGTCGGGCGTCCGGCCGGCTTCATCGGCTCGGTCGTGGGCGCGATCGCCCTTTTGGCGCTCGTCCAGCTTTTCGGTCGCTAACCCACGCGATAAAGGAAGTAGCGGTCCTTCGGTACGCCGGCCGGCTCGGGCAGGCGCTGCCAGCGAGCGACCTCGAGCGGCTGGTTGGCGAGGATGTAGCCGCCGGAGGCCGCCAGCGCATCGAGCGCCGGCCCCAGCCACTTGCCCATCGCCATGTTGGCGGCGTGATCGCCGGTGCCGAGATCGGTGTGGATCAAGGCGGCGGTGGTGCCGAGCTTCGCTGCGGCGCGCGGGATCGAATCGGAGGCCTCTCCCAGGAACAGCCGGTCGTCGGGCGGGATGCAGTCGGGATGGGCCGCAACCTTTCGTTCGAAGACATAGATGTCGCGCTTCGGGAAGAGGTCGCGCAGATGGTCATAGGTGCGGCCGTTGCCCAGGCCGACCTCGAGGATCGGTCCTGGCAAGGCATCGATGGCGGGCTTGAGGGCGTTCAGGCAATCGCGCTGCGCCTGCATGCGGGCGATGAAACTATCGAGGCGGCTCATTGCGTGTGACTAGGCTGCTCTGTTCGCCGTCGCTGCCCTGAGCTTCTGATTGGTGTCTTCCACGCGATGCGCCAGCTCGCGCATCACCTCGATCGCCATCTGCGGCACCTCCTCCACCAGGCGGTAGAACGTGTCCTTTGTGATCTTCAGCGTGGACAGCGGCTCCTTCGCCTTGATCGTGGCGGTGCGGGGCACGTCGAGCAGAATGGCCATCTCGCCGAAGAAGCTGTTCTTCTTCATCTCCGCCACGGCGATCTGGCCGCCGTTCGAATCGTTGATCAGCACGTCGGCCACGCCGCCCAGGATGACGTACATCGTGTCGCCTGGATCGCCCTGGTGGCAGACCTCCTGCCCGGCGGCGAAGTTCACCCTGTCGCTGGTGAAGGCCAGCAGCTTGAGCTTCGCCTGCTCGACCTTGGAGAAGATTGGAACGCCCTTCAATAGCTCGACTTCTTCGTTGAGGTTCATCGCATCCTCCTCGATCCGGTTAGGCCGACGCCATCAGCTCGGCGTAGAGCCCACCCTTTGCCGCCAGGTCCGACGGTGCTCCCTGGGCAGCCACACGGCCGCCCTGCATGACAACGATCTGCTCGAACGGCTCCGACTGGTTGGGACGGTTGGCGATCCAGACGACGCCACGGCCGTCCTCCGTGGCCGCCGCCAGGATATTGTCGCGAATTCTGTCCTGAGTGCGGCCGTCGAACATGGCAACGGCTTCGTTGACGACCAGCAGTTGGGGCCGCTTGATCAGCGCACGGGCAATGCCGAGTTTCTGGCGCTGGCTCGCCGGCAGGCGCTTGCCACCGACGCCGACGTTGTACTCCAGCCCGACCTCGATGACCGAATCACGCAGGTGCAGTTCGTCGAGGACCTCGGCGATCAGGCCGCCGATGCGCTGGGCGGCCTGGGCCTGGCCGTAGACCAGGCGTCCGAACAAGATGTTGTCCTGCAGGGTGGCTGCGCTGTTGTAGCGCTCGAAGTCATAGAACTCGACAGCATCGCGCAGGCTGGCCGGCAGGCCGTCCGCGAAGGCGCGACGGGCGGCGAGGATGCGCCCCTCCATCTCGGCATCGATCAGGCCGAGGCGATGGCGCGCCTCGATGTAGCGGAACGGCAGGGTCATCAGGCGCATGCGGTCGGCGTCGGGCACCGCTTCGATGCCCTTGCCGCCAAGTCGTTGCAGCAGCAGCCGGACGTTGGGGAGCTCGTCGGCCGAGATGAAGCTGTATTGCTCGAACAAGGGGTTGTCGGGCGACAGGCCGGAGAACAGCTCGACCATCGTTTCGGCGATCGAGAGGCCCATGCGCTGCATGTCGAGGTCGAGGCCGGTCTGCTTCAGGACCGACATCACGTATGGATCGGCGGCGAGATTGTCGCCGTCGAACTGCTTGCCGAGCGGCGTGCCGAACAGGAGGTTCTCGGCCACCGACAGGTTCTTGTTGTAGTGATCCTCGTCGAACGGCTCGACGAGACCCGCATAAGCGGCATCCTTCAGCCTCCCATGCAGCGCATGCCGGGCCTTCAGGATCTTCTCCGCGAGATCGGGTCGGGCATTGGCATCGACGGTGCCGCGCAGGCCGAGGGAATATATGTCCTCGTCGAGCTCGACCTGCTTCAGCACCTTCACGATGCAGGGCAGGAGGTCGGACGGGCCGGTGGCACCCGCCAGCTCGTAGTCGACCCAGTCGGCATTGGGGTCGAGCGGCGGATTGCCGGCGCGCTCCGACTCCCTCCAGAACGCGGTGCGCAGCGTACGCGTGGCGTCGTCATAGGTCGCCGGTACGACGGGCCTGAGCTTCAGCCCGAACAGCAGGTTGTCACGCACCGAAATCGGGAAGAGGTAGGTGTCCTGGCCGACATAGGCGACACGCGCGCCCAGTACGTATTCGGGAAGCTGGAAGAAGTCCTTGCCGTCGATGCGGACCGAACCGCTGGCCGGCATGGTCTGACGGGCCAGCACCTGGCCCAGCACGTCCTTTCCCGACCCTGACCCGCCGATCACCGCCACGCGTGTCGACGTCGGCAGGGTGAGCGAGACGCCGTCGAGTTGCTTCACGCGGCCGTCCTCGGAGACCACGACGCCGGCCAGCGCCAGCTCCTTGCCGAGCGGCGGTGGCGGCCCGTCGGGGATCGCCTGCAGCTCGGGCGGCATCATGCCCTCGGGCTGGAACTGGTCGATCACCTGCTCGTACTTGATCTGCACGTCCTGACGCTGCTGGTCCCAGTCGATCAGCTCCTTGATCGGCGAGGGTAGGTCCTTGTACGCGAGCAGCACACCCACCACCGCGCCGACGTCCATCTGGCCGGTGATCGCGAAGTAGCCGCCGACCAGGTAGATCGCGAACGGCGTCGCCTGGGAGAGGATGTTGTTCCAGAACTTGGCGATGAACTTCTTCTGGTAGAGATCGAAGCGGATCTTGAAGATCTTTCCCAGCCGTTCGGAGATGTCGGCGCGCTCATAGTTGGCTGCACCGTGGATGTGTATCTCGTGCACGCCGTCGGCGGTTTCGGCGATGCGGCCGGCGAGCTGGCGTGCCGAAAGCTGGCGCTGGCGGCCGAGCACCAGCACGGGTTTCCTGAGTCGCGGGATGATCGCCATCTGCACGCCCAGCAGGACGATGACGATGATGCCCAGCAGCCAGTTCTGCAGCATGATGAAGATGATCGCCGTCAGCGCCTGGCCGCCGAGGAACATCGGCTGCACGAAGGCGTCGCCGATGAAGCCGCCCAGCGGCTCGACCTCGTCCTTGATCATCGTCGCCAGCTCGGCCTGCTTGACCTTTCGGAAGTGCGCCGGCGGGAAGCGCAGGATGCGGTCGTAGAGCTCGTAGCGCAGGCGACGCAGCATGCGCTCGCCCATGCGGCCCTTCTGCGTGTTGATGCTGCGCTTGAACTGGCCGTTGATCACCACCGCGCCCAGGAAGACGAAGCTCATCACCACGAGGTACTGGAGCTGGTCGACCTGGAAGCCGTCGAAGAAGCGGATGACCTTGCCGGGCAGAAAAGCCGAGAGGTCGAGTTCCCAGACCAGGAACGGGATGGTCGGGCTGTTCTTGAAGGCGTTGCCCTGGATGCCGTTGTTGATGACGTCCTTGGGCACCGTCAGCGACATGAAGTAGAAGATCTGCGCCAGCACCACGAGACCCAGGATCACGACCTGCTCGGGCCGGCTGTGTCGCCAGATGTAGGAGAAGAGGCTGCGTTCCATCGGGTCCTGCGCTGCCGCGGTCCAGTCTTCCCTATAGGCGATCAGTGCCTTGATTACATTCGATTTTTTGGCGCGGGCGCGGCCGGGGGGTTCGCGACAGGATGCGGTTGTGGCATAGTCCCGTCCGTCGTTCACCGGTCGGGCCAGAGTCGGCTGCGGCGAGGGAGAGAGGCCAAATGCCTAGCCGGTCCAAGCGTGTGCTGCTCTACAGCCACGACTCCTTCGGCCTCGGCCATGTCAGCCGCTGCCGCACTATCGCCAACGCGATCGTCGAGGCCGACCATTCGGTGTCGGTCCTGATCGTTTCGGGATCACCCGTGGTCGGCTCCTACGAATTTCGTTCGGGCGTCGACTTCGTCCGTATTCCGGGCGTCGTCAAGCAGATCAGCGGCGAATACGATTCAGCCAATCTGCGCACCAACATCGAGCACACCCTCGAGATGCGCACCCGCATCATCCGCGATACCGCCGACATCTACCGTCCCGACCTCTTCATCGTCGACAAGGAGCCGCTCGGCCTGCGCGGCGAAGTCGGCCCGGCTCTGCACCTCCTCAAGGAGCGCGGTACGCCGCTCGTGCTCGGCCTGCGCGACGTGATGGACGATCCGACCCAGCTCGCCAAGGAGTGGGAGCGCAAGAACGTCGTGCCGGCGTTGCGCGACCTCTACGATGAGATCTGGGTATACGGCTTGCCGCAGATCAACAAGCCGCTGACCGGCATCGAAGTGCCGCCGTCGGTGCGTCACAAGATGGTCTACACCGGCTACCTGCGCCGCGAGCTGCCGCTGCACACTGACGTGCCGCACGAAGGCGAGGAGATGCACGGCCCTTACATCCTGGTCACACCGGGCGGCGGCGGTGACGGCGAGGATCTGGTCGACTGGGTGCTCTCGGCCTATGAGCACGACGGCAACATCCCCTATGGTGCGGTCATCGCGTTCGGCCCGTTCATGTCGGCGACGGCGCGCGAGGCCTTCAAGGAACGCGCGGCGAAATTCCCGAACATCCGCACGCTCACCTTCACCAACAATCTCGGCGTGCTGATGCAGCGTGCGGCGGGTGTCGTGGCGATGGGTGGCTACAACACGTTCTGCGAGATCCTGTCCTTCGACAAGAAGGCGATCATCGTGCCGCGCACCCGGCCGCGCCTGGAGCAGTTCATCCGCGCCCGCGCCGCCCGCAATGTCGGCCTCATCGAGATGCTCGACGCCGACCGCGGACGCGATCCGCATGCGATGGCGACCGCGCTTCGCCAGCTTCCGCAACAGGGCATGCCGAGCGACGTCGTGGTGCCGGGCCTGCTCGACGGGTTGGGCAGCGTCTGGCGTCTCGTGTCCAAGCAGCTCGCCCATCCGCACCGCGGCCCGGCATCGCTCGAGGTATCCGACGCTCTGCCCGAGGCCATGCCGGCGGATCCGGACGCGACCTCGCCGTCGCGCGCCAGGACCTGATATACCGGGCTTCATGTCGAAGTCGTCTGTGGCGAAGCACGGGAGCGCGCGGGTCGCCGTCATCCTGAAAGGATGGCCGCGTCTCTCCGAGACGTTCATCGCGCAGGAGCTGGCAGGGCTGGAGGCGCGCGGTGTCGCGCTCGAATTGTGGTCGATGCGCCAGCCGACCGACCAGGCACGCCATCCGGTGCATGATCGTGTCACCGGCCGCGTCGTCTATCTGCCGGAATATCTCAAGGACGATCCGTCCAGGGTCCTGGCCGGTTGGCAGAAGGCACGACGTCTTCCGGGTTACGCACTCGCGCGCCGGAAATTCCTTGCCGATCTGCGCCGCGACTTCACGCCCAACCGCGTGCGCCGCTGGGGCCAGGCGCTGGTGCTGGCGGCCGAGCTGCCGCCCACGATCGAGCGGCTCTATGCCCACTTCCTGCATACGCCGGCCTCGGTGACCCGCTATGCCGCCACGATGCGCGCCCTGCCGTGGAGTGTGTCGGCGCATGCCAAGGACATCTGGACCAGCGAGCCGTGGGAAGTGGGCGACAAGCTCTCGGACTGCGACTGGCTCGTCACCTGCACCAATGTCGGCCTGCAGCGGCTGAAGGAGCTGGCCCCGCGGCCCGAGCGCCTGCGCCTCGTCTATCACGGCCTCGACTTCGCGCACCTGCCGCCGCCGCCACCTCCACGGCCGCCGCGCGACGGCGCCGATCCATACGATCCGGTGGTCGTGCTGTCGGTGGGCCGCAAGGTCGAGAAGAAAGGCTACGACGATCTCCTCGAGGCATTGGCCGCATTGCCCCGTGCGCTGCACTGGCGCTTCGAGCATGTCGGCGGCGGCGGCCTGTCAGACATGCTCAAGGCGCAGGCACACTCGCTCGGCATCGCCGAGCGCTGCA
>CAYRBQ010000151.1:0-8038 GCA_964422305.1 uncultured Reyranella sp.
CCGCATTCATGCGGTCTTTGTGATTTTCGGGTGCTACACCGCGACGTACCGCTTTTGTAGCAGTTGTCGCAGCTCGCACCTCGGGCCGACGTGAGAGTCGTCGGTCTTTTCGTCTTTCATTCGATCAGGAAGCGCAGCGCGCTCCGGGGACATCTCCAGCCCGAAGGGTTAGGAGACTCGTGCGGTCGGTTGGGTCCGCCGTCGTGGTGGTTGGGCCCGGTCAGCACCGGGTCCATGATAGTCAATTTCCTACCAGAAACCTGCTGAACCTGCAAGTCCCGGCCGAGCGAAGCTCGGCCTAGTGATGCTTGCCCGGCGGCTGGCTGAGGCGGTCGACATAGGCGATGCCGATCGCCGACAGGATGAAGATGCAGTGAATGACCGACTGC
Organism: uncultured Reyranella sp.; assembly: GCA_964422305.1. Classification (GTDB taxonomy): domain Bacteria; phylum Pseudomonadota; class Alphaproteobacteria; order Reyranellales; family Reyranellaceae; genus Reyranella. The sequence continues at coordinate 390 of CAYRBQ010000151.1, forward strand.
CACAGCACGCCCGCCTCGGTGATCGTGGAGGTCGGCTTGCCGAGCTGGCCGGCCTCGATGAAGGTCCGCAGCAGGTGGATCGAGGAGATGCCGATGATCGCCATGGCGAGCTTGATCTTGAGCACGCTCGCATTGACGTGACTCAGCCACTCCGGCTGGTCGGGGTGGCGGTTCAGCTCCATGCGCGAGACGAAGGTCTCGTAGCCGCCCACGATGACCATGATCAGCAGGTTGGAGATCATCACCACGTCGATCAGGCCCAGCACGATCAGCATGGCCTGCAGCTCGGTGACGCTGGGGCTCTCGACGACCAGATGGACGAGTTCCTTGAGGAACAGCCAGACGTAGACCCCCTGCGCGACGATCAGGCCGACATAGAGCGGGAGCTGCAGCCAGCGCGACGCGAAGATGAACCGCGGGATCGGGCGCAGGCTGCGCGGGTCGCGGGCGTTTTCCGAAGGCGCGTCGGTGGTCATGGCTGTCTCGTCCAAGGTTGGTCGGCAGGCGCTTCTGCAACAACCGGACCGGGGCTGGCAAGCGGCCTCTTTTCCCCGCACTGCTGCAACTCGATGACGTCAGAAGCGTTGGCAGACCCTGGGAGGGGAGACATGGCCCGCATCGAGGTCCGCAAGGGCATGCCGAGCACCGAGCTCGACAGGGCCGAGTTCGAGCGGCGGCTGCATCACAGCCACTTCGATCCGGCCTTCGCACCGCTCGGCGAGGCGATCGACCGGATCGCCGAGATCGGCTGGGAAGCCTACAAGGACGACCGCAAGGCCCCGCGCACCCGGCGCGCCGGCGAAGGTTTCGCCGATGCGGACTATGAACTTTCGGTCGAATGGCTGGCGGCGCGCGACGCCATCGCCGCTGCCGAGCGGCGGCACAAGTCGGCCGACGGGCCCTCGCGCATCCTGCTGATCAACGGCTCGCCGCGCAGCAACCAGACCTGTCCCGGCGAGGAGTCCAAGACATGGCGGCTGGTGCAGATGGCGCGGGAAGTCTGTGCCGCCGAACCGGGCTTCGAGGTCGAGCTGCTCGACCTCAGTCGCGTCGTCTCCGAGCGCAGCCGGCACATCCATCCCTGCAAGGCCTGCGTCTCGACGGCCATGCCGCTCTGCCACTGGCCCTGCTCCTGCTACCCCAATCACGCCTACCAGCAGGTCAACGACTGGATGAACGACATCTATCCGATGTGGGTGGCCGCGCACGGGATCATGATCGTGACGCCGGTGCACTGGTACCAGGCGCCGACCGTGCTGAAGGCGATGATGGATCGCCTGGTCTGCGCCGATGGCGGCAATCCCGATCCGACGACCACCTCGGGCAAGGATCCGGACAAGGCGAAGGCGATCGAGCAGGACGGCTGGTCCTTCCCGCGCCATCTCGCCGGCCGCACCTTCTCGGTCGTGGTCCACGGCGATGCAGCGGGAGCGGAGAACCTGCGGCGCTCGCTCTCGGACTGGCTGCAGGACATGGGCCTGATCGGTGCCGGCCACCGGGCCGAGATCGACCGCTACGTCGGCTACTACGAAAGCTATGCGGCGAGCCACCTCGCCCTCGACGCCGATACCGGCTTCCAGCAGGAGACGCGCAACGCCGCCCGCGCGTTGGTCGACTCGGTGAAGCTGCTGCGACGCGGCGAGCTCCCGCAGCCGGGCCGCGGCCTCGAGGAGCCGAGACCCAAGTAGCTCAGGCGGCGTAAAGCTTCACCGGCTTTTCGAAGCCCTTGATCTCATGGAACCTGCCGAGATCGGCGGGCAGGTCGGCGCCCATGGAATTGCGCACGGCTTCGGTGACCAGGATCTCGCCCGCCGCGGCGGCCGATTGGGCGCGCGCCGCCATGTTGACCACAGTACCGATGGCCGTCAGGTCGCGATGCGAGCGGCCGAACTCGCCGAAGCTGAGCTCGCCGGTGTCGATGCCGACTCCGATGCCGAACTGCATCCCGGTATCACCGAGAATTTGCTCGAACTCGTCCTTGCGGGCGGCGCACCTGCGCTGGATCTCGCGCGCGGCCATCACGCCGCGGCGGGCGTGGTCCGGCACCTTGACCGGGAAATTGAACACCGCCATCACGGCATCGCCGATGGTCTTGTTGAGCAGACCGTCGTGCTCCCAGATCGCGGCGGCGCATTCGTCGTAGAAGACGTCGAGCAAGCCTCCCATCTCGCTCGCCGACAGGGATTGCGACAGGCTGGTGTAGGCGCGCAGGTCGGCGAACAGGATGGTGGCGTCGATCGTGACCTTGGTCGCCTTCATCACCCGCGTGAACATGAGTTCGCAGAGGGTGCAGGTGTTGGGATTCATTCGGCTCGGCCGCAGGCCGAAGACGCGGTAGGGCATCGACATGACGCCACGCAAGACGACAGGCACGTGCAGGTTCTGCCAGCATCCTTTGCAGATCAGCGACTGTTGCAGCGCCATGGCCCCACCCTCGCGTGTCGTCCGGCAGTATCGCATTCCCCGGCGGGACTGGCACTCTGGATCAGCCGAGCGTCACCCGCGCCGGCGGTAGGGCGAGGCCCGCGACCTCGGTCCGGACCTTGAAGATGCTGCCGCAGTTCTCGCCCGGGCCGCCGCGCGAGCCGGTGACGATGTAGAGATCGCGCAGATCGTCGCCGCCGAAGCAGAGGCTGGTGACCATGGGCAGCGGCACGGCGATGTCGCGGAGGTGGGCGCCGTCGGCCGAGAACACGGCGACCCGGCTGCCGTGGGCGTCGGCGACCCAGACCGAGCCGTCGCTCGCGACCTTGAGCCCGTCGGGCACTTTTCCCTCGCCCATCGCCGCGAACTGTCGCCACGGCCCCACGCCACCGTCGGGCTTCACGTCGTAGACCCGCACGATGCCGGCGCGGGCGTCGCTGTGATAGAGGCGCTTGCCGTCGGGCGAGAAGCCGAGCCCGTTGGTGAGCAGGATGCCCTCCGACACGGTGCGCGTGGACCCATCGAGGTCGATCACATGCAGGAAGCCGGGCTTGGGCGGCTCGCCGCCGAACACCTTGTAGGCCAGCGAGCCGACATAGATGCGGCCCGAGGCATCGGTCGTGAGATCGTTGAAGCCCGTCGCACCGGGGATCGCCGCCTGCTCGAGCAGGCTCTTCGTCGTGCCGTCCTTCAACGAGACGCAGGCGATGTCCCGCCCACCCACGACCAGGCCGCCGCTCTCGTGGAGCGCCATGCCACCGATGCCGCGCCTCTTCGGCACCACCAGAGTCACCTTGCCGGCGCGATCGAGCAGGAAGACTCCGCCGTTGGTCACGTCGCTGAAGTAGAGGCCGTGTGCGGGATCCCAGACCGGCCCCTCGATGAGGCCATAGCCGGTGGCGACATGCTGCATGGGTTTCCTCCGCACTTGGCCTATGCTCGACGTCCCGCCGCAGAGTGAACCTAGCGTGCCATGAAAAAGCTGATCAACGATCACCGCGCCGTCGTCCGCGAAATGCTAGAAGGCCATGTCGCTCTGCAATCCGGGCAGCAGCTTCTGGCGAACGAGAACGTCGTGGTCCGCGCCGGTCTTCCGCCGCCCGGAGCACGCCAGGTCGCGGTGATCTCAGGCGGCGGCAGCGGGCACGAGCCGGCCCATGGCGGCTATGTCGGCGCAGGCATGTTGCACGCCGCCGTCGCGGGCGATGTCTTCACGTCGCCAGCCACCGACGCCGTGATGGCGGCCATCAGGGCGGCCGCCGGGCCGGCGGGCGCCCTGCTCGTGGTCAAGAACTATACCGGGGACCGGTTGAACTTCGGCCTCGCCGCCGAGCTGGCCCGCGCCGAGGGCATTCCGGTCGAGACCGTCGTCGTGGCCGACGACGTGGCCTTGCGCGACCGCGTCGAACCCGGTCGGCGGCGCGGCATCGCGGGCACCGTCCTGGTCCACAAGATCGCCGGCGCCGCATCGGCCGCAGGCCTGGACCTCGCGACCGTCGCCGCCGAGGCACGCGCCGCCGCCGCCGCTGTCGGCTCGATGGGCGTGGCGTTGGGCGCCTGCACCGTTCCCGGCGGGCGGGCGGGATTCACGCTGGGGCCCGACGAGATGGAGCTGGGGCTGGGAATTCACGGCGAAGCCGGCGTGCGACGGGCGCGACTGGGGGCCGCCGACGAGGTCGTGGAGGAGCTCCTCTCGACGATACTGGCCGATCGCACCGCATCTCTGGAGAAACGTGCGGTGCTCCTGGTCAACGGCCTCGGCGGCACGCCGCCGATGGAGCTGGCGATCGTCGCCCGGCACGCGCTGGCGCGCCTGCGCGCGAACGGGATCGAGGTCGAACGCGCCTGGTCGGGCAGCCTCATGACCGCGCTCGAGATGCCCGGCGTGTCGCTGAGCCTCATGGCCGTGGACGATGCGCGGCTTGCCCGGCTCGACGCTCCGACGGAGGCGCCCGCCTGGCCGGGCAGTGGCCGCCTGGGCTCGACCGTGCGGGTTGCGCTGCCTGAGCAGGCACAGGAGCCGACGGCACGCGCGCCTACGCCGGCCGGCGACGAAGTTCGGCAGAGCGCACGCCGGATCGCCGAAGCCCTCGTCGCAGCCGAAGCACGGCTGACCGAGCTGGACGCCGCGGCGGGCGACGGCGATCTCGGTCTCAGCGCCGCGCGCGCGGCCGACGCGATTCTCGCCCTGCCCGCGCTCGCGTGGGCCACGCCGGCTTCGGCCTTGTCCGCCGTGGCTGGTGCTCTGGGCCGCGCCATGGGCGGCAGCTCGGGACCCTTCTACGCGACCGCGCTCCTGCGCGCGGCCCGCGCCTTGCCGGACGCGCCGACGCCTGACGATTGGGCGAGAGCTTTCGCAACGGGCGTGGCCGCAATCCCCGATCTCGGTGGCGCCATGCCGGGAGATCGCACGATGCTCGATGCGCTGCTGCCGGCCGTTCGCGCCTTCGAGCGCGGTCTTGCCGACGGCGTGGCGCCGGCCGACGCGTGGCGGGCCGCGGTCGAGGCCGCAGAGCACGGCGCCGCGGCGACGGCGGCGATGATGCCGAGGCTCGGACGGGCCGCCTATCTCGGCGAGCGCGCTCTAGGAGTGCCGGATGCCGGCGCGACCGCGGTCGTGGTCTGGCTGCGCGCCATCCGCAACGCCGGCTAGCACAAGTCCATCTGGTGGCGGGCATTCGCACGTAAGTCTTTTCTGCCCCCGCGAAGCGGGGGAAATGCCCTCGTCATACGAGGGCGAAGGGGGTCAGAGTCGGCAAGGGGGTTTCTGCGGCCTTCCCCCTCCGGCCCTTCGGGCCACCTCCTCCATATGATGGGGGAGGAGGAGAACCATGTGCGATTGCTCTGCTGTCATTGGGCGGAGGGAACGAATCTAGCTCAACTCCATCTCACGATAGCCCGCCGCCGCCACACCGTCTCGCGACGGGCGGTCGCGCGCTCGTCGGAATCCAGCCTTGTCGCCCCATCCTCTTCTGACCATGTCCATCGGGCACGGCCTGCTGCGCCTCGCCGGCCCTACCACCACCTTCATGGAGGTGCAGATTTTCGTCGCCGTCGCCGAAACCTGGTTCGTCTCGCGCCTGATTCGCCGGCCGGCAGCCGAATTCGAGACTTGAGGTGCATTCCCGGAAGACGGCCCGGGTCGCGCGGCGGGGGCGGCGGCGCCTCAGGATGCAGCCGACGTCACTCCCACACCCTGACGCCATCATGCAGGGCGCTGCCTGGCCCGGCGGCGCCGGCATGGGCGCCGCCCTCCAGAAGCCAGCGCCGCGCGGCATGCAGGCTGCGGAAGAGCTGGATCGGCCGCTCGCCCTTCGTCACCTCGGCGAAGGCTTCGGCGAAGCCCTTGCGGTCGGGATTCACCACGAAGGCCACTGCGCCACGCGTCCGGTCGGCGGGATCGCCGCGCAACAGGGCCGCGACCTTCTCGACCTGCTCGCGCGAGAGCGCGGATTTTGACTGCGTGGTGTCGATGATCTTGGCATAGCCGGGCACGTCGGCCTCGACGAGCCGGCGTGTGTTCTCCGCAATCTCCTCGGCAGTGACCTCGCCGCGGGCCACGATCACAACGAGGCGATTGATGGGAGAGATGTCCATGTGGATAGGCAATACGATGCTCCGTCTCCGGCCCCGTCGTATAGCGCGGCGGGCGACCGCGTCGGCCTGCAAATGTAACCATTCCGGAGCGATCGGGTTCCCGGAAGGCGTGCCCCGCAACGATCCGGCGCTTCGGTGCCCGAGGGCGCGACCTGATGCGTCCGATCCGGAGCCGAACCGGCCTCGCTCCGCGAACCTGCGCGCTATGGTGACGCGATCATGAAGAAAGAGAGACCGGAATGCGCACCAATGCCTACAATCCCCTCCTCGGCGCCTTGCGCTTCGGATTCCTGCTCCTCGCCGGAGTCGCCGCGGCGACCGTCCTGCTCTTCTTCGCGATGTTCTGAGCGCCGTCACAACAGGAAAGACCGAAAAATCCAAGGCGGGATCGACCGACGCCGCCGATGTCGAGGCGCCTGCGCGTGGCGCGCCGCGTTGCGACAGCGATGTTTCCAGGTGCATCCGGCGTTTGCGGCCTCCTTGCTTTGGATCAAGGCGGGAGGCGCCTCGCGAGGTCATGGTTCCAGCGTCAGGCTACGGCCCGGCGCTCCGCGGAAGGGACGAGGAACTGCCATGCCAACCAACTACGATTTCCCCGAGGTCCCACCTCGCGACGTGCGGCGGTTCGAATGGGCGTGGCTCGCCTCGTTCGTTCCGAGCGTAATCGTGGCTATCGGCATGTACGACTATTCGGTCATGCGGTCGGGCAGCTACGCGGCGGCACTGATCAACCTTGCGCTGTTCGCCACCGCTCTCCTGCTCATGCACTTTGCGGCCCGCCGGAGCAGCAACTTCGCCCGCTTCGCGACCGTGCCGTTCTTCCTCCTCATCATGCTCTACGATGCCTCGCATTTCGGGGAGGAGATGGCCCGGTTCCCGCTGGCCTGGCTGGCCGGCGCCCGTCTGCTGCTGCTGGCCTGGGGCATCGTCCACCTCTTCACCCCGGCGTCGCGCGCCTGGTTCGCCGGCCGGCCCGTGCCGGACGCCGAATTCGAGACATAGGGTGATCCCCGCAAGACGGCCGGAAGGCGATCCATCGGGCCCTGTTCGTCGGGAGATTTCCCGCACCGGCAGCGGCTTCGCGCGCTCTCACACGATCCGGCGCTACCGGCATTTCGGTTCGGCCGCGCGCATCCGCCGCGCCGGCTAGCGGAGATCCATCTCGCGGTATTCGGCCGCCGCCACCGCGTCGCAGCGCTCGCGGTAGGCAGGGGCGCTGCCGCTGTAGCGCGACAGCCGGCGGACCTGCTTGCCCTCGACGTTGGTGTTGATGCCGGTGAACCAGGAGTTCACCTCGTTGGAGAGCAGGCCTTCCGCCGCCTTCTCGACGGCCTTCATCCACTCCTTCACGCCTTCCCGGCGCGCGTCGATGCGGGTGAGCCCGTGCTCGCGCATGTAGCGCAGCAGGTCCCGGACCCATTCGACGTTGTATTCGATGCTGCGGGGGATGTTGCCCAGCGCCGTGTGCGGGCCCAGCAGCATCAGCATGTTGGGGAAGCCCTCGACCGACATGCCGACGAAGGTCTCGGCGCCGTCCTTCCACTTCTCCTTGAGCTTCTCCCCGCCGACGCCACGGAAGTCGATGCGGTCGAAGGCGCCGGTCAGCGCGTCGAAGCCGGTGGCGTAGA